>JAGHYP010000057.1 GCA_017743585.1 Chloroflexota bacterium | reverse complement strand
TGACTCGGTTTGGCGCGGAGGAATGCGGCGTCTCGCGCTTGCACGTGCGGCTGCGGCGCAAAGGCACCTTGGTCTACGTGGCAGATATGGGCAGCTTGAACGGCACACATCTCAACGGCCGCCGCTTGATTCCAGATGGCGAGCGCTTGCTGCGCAATGGCGATGAGCTGTGCCTAGGTCGGCTGCGCATCCGCGTGCGTTTCCCTTGAGCGGACAGACGCCGCGGCGCCTCTGCAGGAGATTGTCACGAAGGGCGCGGCGTGCTATACTGGCAAGCGTTAGAGCGCCGCGTGGCGCTGCGTTTCGCGCATTCTAGGAGGCAACTTTATGCAAGGCAGCGGCAACTTCAGGCTCATCGTCCGCCGCGGTCCGCAACCGAATCAGATTTATGAGCTGAGCAAAGATGTCATCTCGATCGGGCGCGATATCACAAACGATATCGTAGTGAACGATCCGGAAGTGAGCCGTCACCATTGCCGCCTGACTCGCGGCAGCAGCGGCTACACGATCGAGGACTTAGGCTCGACCAACGGCTCATTCGTGAATGGACAGCGCATCAGCGGCGCACGCCCGCTCAACAGCGGCGATCTGATCGGGCTGGGCGAGACGGTTGTGCTTGTCTATGAAATGAGCGCCTTTCCTGCTGACGTTGGCATCCGGCCGCCGCTGAGCGGCGTCGAGGCGCCTTATCAGCCGCCGCCTTCCGCCTATGCGCCACCGCAGGCTACCGCGCCTATCTACACGCCATCACAGCCGCCATCGCCCGCGTATCCGCCTATCGGCTACCCGCCACAGCAGACGCTGACGCCTGAGCAGCTTGCGCCACGACCGCTCGATTATCAGCAATTCGGCTACCAATACCCTGATGTGCCGCCGCTGCCTGCGCAGCGCGGCTTGGGGCGCTGGTTTTTTCTCGGCTGCGGTTGTTTCATTGTAGCGTGCATCGTCGTGAGCATCGCCGGCGCGCTGATCATCGACTCAACCGAGAGCTTGCGCTGCGGACTGCCAATCGTGCGCCAAGTCTACACTACGCTCAATCCGCGCTCGTGTCCGTGAGAAAAGCAAGACGGCGCGCTTTCCTGCTCTAGCTCAGCGGTGCAGCCGCTCGTAGCGCCCGACCCACTTCCAGTTTGAAGTGTCGCGCTCGTTCGCCATGACGATCTGCGCCGCCTGCTGCCGATCTTGGTGCGCGATCAGCGTGGCGATAATGGCTGCCGACTCGTGATCGAGGTGCGCGGTGTCTACCGTCGGCGTGAAGTATTGCTCCACAAAGCTTGTATCGAACTTGCCGCTGATGAAGTGATGGCTGTTCACCAACTTTTGATGGAACGGCAAGTTGGTCTTGACGCCCATCACGCGGTACTCGCTCAAAGCGCGGCTGAGCCGCCGAATGGCTTGTGAGCGCCGCGCGCCCCAGACGATCAGCTTGGCGAGCAGCGAGTCGTAGTACGGCGTCACCTCGTAGCCCGCATAAATGCCGCTATCCAGCCGTACGCCCGGCCCGGTCGGCGCAAGGTGAACTGTCACGCGCCCAATGGACGGCAGAAAGTTATTGAACGGGTCTTCAGCGTTGATGCGGCACTCAATGGCATGCCCGATCATGCGCACGCTCTCTTGAGTCGGCTCCATGCGCCGTCCCTGCGCAATGCGCAGCTGCTCTTTGACTAGGTCAACGCCTGTCACCAGCTCTGTGACAGGATGTTCGACCTGCAGGCGCGTGTTCATCTCCAAAAAGTAGAAGTTCTTTTGCTTATCTACGAGGAACTCGACCGTGCCTGCGTTCACGTAGTTCACGGCGCGCGCGGCGCGCACTGCGATCTCGCCCATGCGCTGCCGCATCGCTTCATCCACAAACGGGCTCGGCGCCTCTTCCACCAACTTTTGGTGACGGCGCTGGATGCTGCACTCGCGCTCGCCCAGATGGATCAAGTTGCCGTGCAGATCGCCCAGCACTTGGATTTCGATGTGCCGCGCGCCCTCGATCAGTTTCTCTAGGTAGAGCGTGCCGTCGCCGAAGGCGTTCTCCGCCTCGCGATGCGCGGACGCCAAGGCATCGGGCAGCTCTTCGGGCGTGCGCACCACGCGCATCCCCTTGCCGCCGCCGCCCGCCGCCGCCTTGACCATGACCGGGAAGCCGATCTCGCGCTCGGCGGCACGCAGCAGCTCTTCATCGCTCAAGCCCGGCTCAGTGCCTGGCACCACTGGCACGCCCGCCGCTTTAACCGTCTGGCGCGCGCGTTGTTTATCGCCCATGATGTGGATCGCTTCGGGCGAGGGCCCGATGAAAGTCACGCCCGCCTCGCGGCACGCCTCAGCGAAGACCGCGCGCTCGCTCAGGAAGCCGTAGCCCGGGTGAATGGCATCCACCTCAGCGCGGCGCGCTACCTCAAGGATTTTACGATAGTCGAGGTAGCTCTCGCGCGGCGGCGGCGCGCCGATGCAATACGCCTCATCGGCGTAGCGCACGTGCAACGCCGTGCGATCCGCCTCGCTGAAGACTGCCACTGTGCGAATGCCCAGCTCGCGGCAAGCGCGGATGATCCGCACCGCGATCTCGCCGCGATTGGCGATCAAAACTTTCCTGAACAGGCGCGTCTCCTGCCCATGTATCGCCATTCTTGAATCCTCAGGTTGTTCAGTTGTTCAGCATCAACGTGATCTGATGACCGATTGGCACGCCGTCGCTGTTCAGCACGTCCACGTTGTGAAAGCGCCGCCCGTCGCGCCGATCCTCAATGGTATATAACCCGATCCGCACGGAAGCGATTTGTGCAGCAAGCTCACGAACGCGCTCTGAGCAGAAAGTGCGCACGATCAGGTCGCCGCTGCGCCAGTAGCGTCCGTTCCAGAAGTAGCCATCTGCGTTGGCGACTTGCTCGCCTGCCGCGTTGTAGAAATGCACTGCGGTTTGGAAAAAGTCGGAGATGACGCCGTGCGCAGGTGCCTCGGCCTGCCAGACTAGCGCGAGGCAACCGTTCTCAGGCTGCCAGCGGAAGGCCGTGACGCGCGCCGTGTTGGCGAAGCGCAAGCCATTGGCAATCGGCGTGAAGCCGCTCGGATCGAAAGTCGGCCCGTTGCGCGTGATGTGAAAGCAGCCTTCGGGCGCGCCGCTGATCGGATCGCGTCGCCAATAGAAGGTCTGTCCATCCGTTGCATCGCAGCGATCCGAGATGAACAGCGTCGGCGCGCTCGGATAGACCTCAATGCCCGCCTGCAAAAAGCGCACAGTCGGCACATCGTAGAGCAAGAAGTTCCACACGCTGGCTTGCTCGTTATAGCCGATGTACTGACCGTCTAAGCGCGCCAAGACCTGCTCAGGCCGTTGCTCCAGGATGGCTTGCCGTGCCCGCATGTACATGCCGAGCGGCGTGCTGAAGCCATTTGGCGTGGCATATTTGCCCACGAACGTCAAAAAGGCGAGCTGTAGCCAGCTCTGCAGGACAATGATGGCGAGCAGCGCGAGGCTGCCGAGCGCGACCAGAGGTCGCCGCACGCGGCGTGGAGCGCGCAGCACATCGCTGACGAGCGCGCCGATGCACAGATAGGCAGCGACATGCGAGGGCAGCAAGTAATGATCGTTGAAGGCCGGAAACCAAGTGAGCGCTGTGGCGAGCGGCGCACAGAGCAGCCACAGCAAAAGCGTCACATCCACAGGCGTGCGTGAATCGCGCCGCACTACGCTGCGCAGCGCCAACCACGCCGCGCTGATCGCGGCCAAGATGCTCACGCTGTAAAAGAGCGGCAGCGCGCCGCTGATCGGCAGCTGCTCAAGGAACAACGCGCGATACACGCCTGCATGGCGCGGCAGATCGGCGCCGCTGAGCAGCTCGCCGAACGCCAAGAAAGACTCGGCGCTCAGGCCGAGTGGGCGCGCTGAAGGGCCGCGCGCGATGCCGCCGCTCGTGAGCGCCTCGACCAGCGAGGCAAACGCCGGCCCGACCAAAAACGGCAAGCTGATCAGGGCTGCCAATAGCACGCCAAGCCAAAAATAGCGCGTCAGGCGACGGCGGCCTTGCCACAGCAGATAGAGCGTAGGCAGCAGCAGCACGAAATTCAGGTAGTGATTCTGTCCTGTGAGCGCGAGCGCGGGCGGAAAGATGACTTGCGCCCAGCGCTTGCCGTCCAGCAAGCCGATCATGCCTGCGCCGAAGGTGACAACGCTCAAGAGCGCCAGCTGATCGGCGGGCCACACCTTGCGCGAGAAGAAGACCGCCCATGGGCTGGCCGCCAGCAGCGCTGCCGCGCACAGCGCCGCCATCACGCCGAAGTAGCGCCGCGCCAAAAGATAGACAAGCAGCACAGCGAGCGCAGCCATAGCGCCCATGTATTGCGTCGCGAACAGCGGATCGCTGCTGAGCAGATATGGCGGCAAGAAGTAGTATAGCAAGGCTGGCGGCTGCAACACTCCGACCGAGGAATCGATGCTGTGCAGCGGAAATAGGCGACCTTGCGCCATTTGGCGCGCCAAAAGCGAGAGATTCGCCTCGTCCTGCCGAAATTCCACCACATCCGGCAAGCCGAGACGCAGGGCGAGCGCCAAGGCGAGAATCGCCATGAGCGCGACGCGCTCAGCTAGAGTCCGCTCTAGAGTCCGCTCAAGCGCGCGTGCTATCTTCGCGCGCCATGCGGCGTAAAAATTCAGCAGCATCTTCCACAGTGGCGTGGATGGTTGGATCAGGACGGTAAGTACTCCGCGTGATGGTGGCGAACATCATCTCGACCAGCGGCTCGTTGCCGACGAGCGCGACGCGCTCTAAGGTCGGCAAGGCGAAGCTACCATCGCGCATGAGCGGCAACATGCCGCGCGGAAACTCGGTCACAGCGCGATAGTCGAGGATCATATCCACTAGGCTTGGCACGCCCGCCGCCAGCGCCCAGACTTCTTCAGCGCCCCGCTCAAGGTCTTCGAGCGTGAGCGGGTCCATCAAACGGTACAGGATGATCCGCCCAGGCTCATACCATGTAACGCGCACCGCCATAAGACACTGTCACACGCTTCAGTAACTGTCAATATTGAAAGACTTGCATGAAATCGTCGAGCGCGCGCTGCGATGTGGCGATGATATCGAAGAACCAGCGGTCGCGATTGTATGCCAAGCGCGCGCGTTCGGCGTCGCTGTAGGTGTAGAACGAGAAGCCGAGCCGTGCGGTTTCGATCAGGCTGCGCGCGCCGCGCCGCGAGTCGCTCTCTTGAACGCGCATCACGCTCGCCTGCGCCGCCGCTAGCGAGATCGCCTGCGCGCCTTCTATCGAGATTCGCTCCGCGCCGCGCTCGTAGACCGCTTTGAATTTTTGCAGGTCGCCTTGCAAGCTGACGCGCGTGAAATCGCCGAGCGTCGGCGGCAACAGGTCGCCTACAAAGGCGACCATTGGGCTGCGCCGCGCCGCGATATTGTACGGACCGAAGTCGCGCACAGGCTGCCTGAAGCGCAGGATCAAGCTGCCTGCCACAACTAGCAGAGCGATCAAGATTGTCACCACGACCAGCGACGAGACAACAGCGAAGATCATCAGCGCTGTGGCGCGGCGCACTTCCGCTTGCGGCGAGCGCATCATCCGAGAGCCTTCCTGTGCAGCGAGCACAGCCCGATTATAGCTCGATTATCTCGATTGTAGCGCGCTAGATGGCCGGCGCGCCCAGCATAGCGCGTTGTAGCCGCTCGTGCAGCTCGGGCACGCTCAAGAGCGCCAGGATATCCACCAGATGTGCGCCGCCGCTCTTGCCCGTCAACGCCGCTCGGATGGGCAGCAGCACTTGCTTGCCGCTCAAGTTGTGCGATTGCTTCAGCTGATCGCGCACGCGCCTCAGCAGCTGCTCGGCTTCGGCGTGCGTCAGGCGCAGCGCGTCGGGCAGCGCCGCGCTCAAGGCGCTCAGCGCTAAACTCGCCGCCTCGCTCTGCAGCGCTGTCAACGCTTCGGGGCTGAAAGTGCGCGGCGCTTCGAAGGCGAAGCGCGCTGCCTCGACGGCGTCGCTGAGCGTGACCAGCTCGTCGCGAATGGCGGCGCTGAGCGCCTCACACCACGCTGCGTCCGTCAGCTGCACTGCCTCAGGATAGGCGGCGCGCAAATACGGCGCGATCAGCGCGTTCAGCTCAGCGTTCGAGAGCCGCTTGAGATGCTGTTGATTGAACCAGTTCAGCCGATCTACATCGAAGACGGCAGGGCTGGTGCTGAGCCGATCCAGCGTGAAGCGCGCCACGATCTCCTCAGGCGTCATGACCTCTTCTGTGCTGCCCGGATGCCAGCCGAGAAAGGCGAGGAAATTGAAGACAGCCTGTGGCAAATAGCCGCGCTGCCGCAAGGTCGCCACGTGCAGCAGCTCAGCGTACTCGGCATCCTCAGCTGCCTGCTGGGCGTCGCTGCGCTTTTTGATCTTGCGGCGCTCGCGATCGGTCACCAGCGGCAGATGGACGAATTGCGGCGGCTGCCAGCTGAGCGCAGCGTACAAATTGACGTGAATCGGCGTAGAGGGCAGCCATTCATCGGCGCGGATGACGTGCGTGACGCGCATGTCGTGGTCATCCACGACGGACGCAAGGTGATAAGTTGGATAGCCATCGGATTTCAAGATGATCGGATCGCCGTGATCGGCGTTTGGGAAGCGAATCGTGCCGCGCAGCAGGTCGTGAACGGCTGTCTCGCCTCCTTCGGGCATGGCGAAGCGCACAACGCAATGCTCGGCTGCGCTGAGGGCACGCGTGCGGCAGTAATTATCGTAGCGTGGCTTCTGACCGCGCGCCCGTTGCGCGCGCCGCACGATCTCAAGGCGCTCAGGCGAGCAATCGCAATAGTAAGCGCGCCCGGCGGCGAGCAGCTGCGCCACGACTTCGTGATAGCGCGCCAAATTGCGCGATTGCACGTAACGCGCGCCGTCTGGCGAGTCTGGACCCTCGTCCCACAGCAAGCCGAGCCAGCGCAGGGCATCCATCAGCTCTTCCTGAGCGCCTGCCACAAGGCGCTCGCGATCGGTATCTTCAATGCGCAGGATGAACTGCCCGCCAGTGTGGCGCGCCCATAGCCATGCGAAGAGCGCAGTGCGCAGGTTGCCCAGATGCGTGCGACCGGTTGGGCTGGGCGCATAGCGCGTGCGCGCAGGAGTCAGATCGCTTTGGCTCATCACTTCCTCGAGGTATCGTCAAGGCGGGCGAAGTACATCTTGCCTGCCGAAGTTTGGATCATGCGGACGATCACCACGTCCACTTTGCGGTCAATATGACGGCGTCCATCTTCTACCACGACCATTGTGCCGTCGTCAAGGTAGCCGATGCCCTGCCCAGGCTCGCGTCCTTCGGCGATCACATGCAAAGTGATCACCTCATTCGGCAAGATGACCGCCTTGACCGCGTTGGCGAGGTCATTGATGTTCAGCACCTCCACGCCTTGCAGGCTCGCCGTGCGCTTGAGCGTGTAATCAGTGGTCAGCAAGAGAGCGTTCATCTGTTTGGCGAGCGCCACCAGCTTGTGATCGACCTCGCGGACGTTCTCCACGTCCAGATCGAGCATCTGCACAGGCGCTTTGCTCTCGCGCCGCATCTCTTCGAGGATTTCCAGGCCGCGCCGTCCGCGATTGCGGCGCAGCGCGTTGCTATCGTCGGCGAGGCGCTGAATTTCGCGCAGGATGAAGCTCGGCACGATCAGCTCGCCTTGGATGAAGCCCGTCTTGCTGATATCGAGGATACGTCCATCAATGATCGCGCTGCTATCCACGAGGATGCGCGTGCCGCCTGCGTAGGCGCTCTGCGGCGCGCTCTCGGCGCTCGGCTCGGGAGGGCGCAACAAGCGCGGCGCGATTCGGATCAAGTCCTGCGCGCGCAGGGCGAAGATGGTCACGCTCAAGTAGCCGAAGATGAGCATCAGGATGACGGGCAGCCACTGATTGAGCGGCGGCGGCAGCAAGCTGAGCGGCACCGAGGCGAGCGCGGCGATCGCCAAGCCGAGCAGCAAACCGATAATGGCAGTGACAAGCGTCTCGGCAGGCGTCTCAGTGATGATGGCGCGCGCCGCGCGCGCAGGGCGCGTGGTGAAATACGGAGTCAGGATCAGCCCTGTGAGCGCGCCGACCAAACCGAAGAGCAAGATGGTGGATTCGCGCGTGAGCGGCGGCACAACAAGCTCAGCGCCGAAGCGCGCGCCAACCAACGACAAGCCGATCATGCCGACCAATCGCCAGATCAACTCGGATGTCATCTGAGCGCGCTTTTCCTCTCTCGGGCTGAACCGGTTATTAATTCTAGCATACAAGGCGGCTCTTGAGCAGTCCGTGACACAGTCCGCGCGGGCAGGGGAGAGCGCTCAGCGCCTCGATGGGGCAAGGCCCGCGAACGCCGTCCAACAGATGGCACGATCTGCAGGGCAGCAGCCCTAGCGGAGAAGGTCAGGCGCGCATGAAGGTCGCCACAGCCTCGATGTGATAGGTCTGCGGGAACATATCGAGCGGCTGCACATCCTGCAGCGCGTAGCCTTTGGCGAGCAGCCGCTTGGCATCGCGCGCCAGCGTGGCGGGGTCGCACGAGACGTAGACGATCTTGGGGGGCGAGAGCGCCGCCAGCGCGTCCAGCGCAGTCGCTTCCACGCCGCTGCGCGGCGGATCGAGCACGGCAGCGTCAAAAGGCTCGTCCAGCTCGGGCAGCACGTCTTCAACCAAGCCTTCGATCAGCGTCACGTTGCTTAGGTCGCTCAAGTTGCTGTCTGCATCGTCCACAGCTGTCGGGAAGCCTTCTACCGCCGTGACAAATGCGGCGCGCTCCGCCAAAAACGCCGTGAACAAGCCAACTCCGCTGTACAACTCCAGGACGTTCTCTTTGCCTTGCAGCGCCAAGCGCGCCAAGACCAAATCCACAAGCTGCTCAGTCAGCGATAAGTTCGCTTGGAAGAAGCTGCCAGCCGTCACTTGAAAAGTGCGCCCTTTGATGCTGTAATGCACCTTGCCTGTGCCGATCAACGTTTGCGGGCGACCATCTGCGGCGAGGAAGCTGACCGAGAGCGGCAGATCGATCTCAACGGACGGCGGCAAGTCGTCGAGCGTGCTGAGCGCGATCAAGCGCTCTTCGCCATCCGTGCCGACCTGCAGCCGTATGTGCGAGAGGTTGCTGCCTTTGAGCGCTTCAAGGTCAAGGCACTCCAGCAAATCTTGCAATTCAGGGCGGATGATGTGACATTCTTGGATTGGCACGATGTGTTGAGGTTGATCGTCGGCGCTGAAGAAGCCGACCTGCCCATCAGGCGTGACGTGCAGCGTGACGTGCGTGCGGTACTGCCACTGCAGCGGGCTCGGCAGCACGGCCGAGACGGGCGGCGCCGCGATGCCGCCGATGCGCATCAGTTGATCGACCACAATCTGCTGCTTGAAGCTGAGCTGCGCTGCATAATCAATGTGCTGCCAATGGCAGCCGCCGCAGCGCTTCGGGCCGAAGTGCGGGCAATGCGGCTGCACGCGCGCCTCAGAGCTTTCCAGCAGCATCACGCCTTCGGCGTAGGCAAAGCGACCTTTATCCTGCGTGATGCGCGCTGTGATGCGCTCGCCGGGAATGGCGTACGGCACGAAGATCGCGCGCCCCTCGTGACGCCCGATCGCGCTGCCGCCGTGTGCCATGGTCGTTAGTTCTAGCTCGATCAAGTCATTAGACTGTGTAGGATGCAACTCAGGCATGGTTGATCCTTCTGACAAGCTTCCTGCGTCACCGCTACATTTCCCTCATCCGCGGCCGTATATGCGGCGCGCTCTAGCTCGCTTGACAGCGCTCAGCTTGGTATTGTGTAGCCTCGCAGTGCTTGCGCAGCTGCTCTTGGCGGTGCTGAGCGGCGCGCTCGGCGTGTTGTTCGCGATCAGCGCCGCTTTCACAGCGACCTTGCTCATCCCGCTCGTCTTGCAGAGCGTGTTGCACCCTGAGATCAGGCTGAGCGCTGATGGAATCTGGCTGCGCCCGATGATATGGCGCGAGCAATTCGTGCCGCGCCGTGCGCTGCTGCGCTGCGCGCCGCATCCGCTCATCTCGTCCAGCGAGGCGAACGCCGCTCTAGAGCGCCTGCTCTTCGGCAGGGGGCATCGCCGCCGCGAAGGCTGCGCCATCATCGTGGCGCGCGACGCCTTGCCGCCGCCTTACCGTCTGCTGGCGCGCCTCGCAGGCGCTCCCGATGCCGCCGCTTTTGCCATCTCCAGCACCACGCATCGCAATTACGACCAGCTGCGCCAAGCTATCGCCGCCTTGCTCGCCGACTCGACGGACTAGGCACGGTCACGTCTTCGCTGCCGATCAACAATAGATAGATATCGCTCAGCAGCGCCGCGCTGCGCGCCCACGAATGCCGCTCTACCACCCAGTTGCGCCCGTGCCGAGCCAAGCGCGCCGCCTCTTCAGGATTTTCCAGCAGGTGCAGCACAGCATCGGCGAAGGCTTGCGGCGTATCCGCAATGCGCAAGTGCCTGTTATCCTGCGCGCCCAAGCCTTCCGCGCCCAGCGAGGTGGTGACCACAGGGCAGCCGCACGCCAGCGCCTCTAGCAGCTTGAAGCGCGTGCCGCTGCCGCTGCGCAACGGGCATACAAATAGCGCCGCGCGGCTCAGGTACGGGCGCGTATCTTCCACCAAGCCCTGAATGTGCAGGCCGTTGCGCGGATCGCTGCTCAGCCGCCTCAGCGCGGGCGTCGGCTCTTTGCCCAGCAGCGTCAGCGTGAAGTTCGGCCGCTTGGCGCGGATAAGCGGCATGATCTCGCGCACGAAGTACAGCACGGCGTCTTCGTTCGGGAAGTATTTGTAGTCGCCCATGAAAATGGCGGTATCAGGCTCGCGGCGCGTGTTGAGCGGCTTAAAGTACTCCACGTCCACGCCGTTCGGCGAGAGCGCCGTTGGCACGCCCGGCGCAGCGCGCTTGACAATGCGCGCGTCCACCTCAGACATCACGCCGACCAGCGTCGCCGCGCTCCACGCTTGCGGCTCGAAGAAGCGCATCTTGAGCGCCTCTAGCGCCAGCGCAGGACGCTGATAGCGCGGCATGGCGACGCGCGCGTGCCGCCACCAAGCCAAGTATTCGATGGCAGGCTCAGAGAGAAAGACTGGCACAGGCAGCTCAGGCGGCAAATTCTGTAGCATATAGAACGATTCGACGTGAATTAGATCGAACAGGCGCACGCGCAACAAGCGTTGAATGCTCTCGCGGAACTCATTTGATGTGTACAGGCGCATCGTGATCGGCTTGACCGAAGTCAGGCTGAGCAGCGCGGCACGCGCCTTGCTGGGACTGGACGGACGGCTGATCACGATCAGCTCGCACAGCGCTTGCAGCGGACTCAGATCGAAGGCGCGCTCTTCAGGACGCCCGAAGCACACCAGCGTGATGGCGAAATCGCGCGTCAGCCGCTTGAGCAAGTTATACGTGCGCGCGCGCCCGCCGCTGACAGGCGGATACGGCAAATATGGCGTCAGCATCAAGATGTTAGGACGAGCGGCGCTCAGGGCAATCTCTCCTCAGCTCACAGGCAATTGATTGGCGGATGGCGGTAGATCGAGAGCATGCCAATTGTTGCGCAGGGCGACCGCTCGGTCAAGGCGCGATTCTTGTGCGCGGCGCGCCGCTTGACAACGTTGAAGTCGCGCCGTAGTATCAACGTAGTATCAAGTGCGTCCGCAAGCGCGCAGCCCGCGAAACAGCAGCGCGCTGAGCGCCGTGTTCGAAGGAACGCTAGAAAGGAAGCAGTGCGCCCGCCTGTGCCTGAGCAATTTGCGAGCAGCACATCATCTGGAGGGACGGCTGAGCCGCGCAAGCCGTTCATGGTGGGAAGCCTGCCCAGCGACTTCGTGATGCGCGCCGAGGAATTCGAGCAGATTGTGAGCGCGCTCTTGAGTGAGCAGCGCGAGAACCCTGTGGCGATCACGGCGGCGCTGCGCGGCGCCGGCGGCTACGGCAAGACCACGCTCGCCATGGCGA
>JAGHYP010000056.1 GCA_017743585.1 Chloroflexota bacterium | reverse complement strand
TGCTTGGCGCCAATGGCAGCGGCAAGACGACGCTGCTGCGCATCCTCGCCGCGCTCAGCCGACCGAGCAGTGGCGTCGTTTTGATCGGCGGCTGGCGATTGCCTGAAGAGGCGCTTGCCGTTCGCGGGCAGCTCGGCGTGGTGACGCACTTGCCGCTGCTCTACGACGATCTGAGCGCCGTTGAGAACCTACAGCTCTACGCTGAGCTCTACAACTTGCCGCGCGAGATCGGCAAGCGCGCCGTTCAGATGCGCATCCGCGAAGCGCTGGCGCGAGTCGGCTTGGCGAAACGCGCCGATGATCGCGTGCGCACGTTCTCGCGCGGCATGCAGCAGCGCCTTGCGCTGGCGCGCGCGGTCTTGCACGCCCCCCCCATCTTGCTCTTAGATGAGCCATACACAGGCTTGGATGCGCAAGGCAGCGCCCTGCTGGACGCGCTGATCGCCGAGTGGCACGCGCAGGGACGCACCATCATCGCTGCGCTGCACGATCTTGCGCGCGCTGCGGCGCTCTGCCAGCGCGCCCTGATCCTCGCCAATGGCAGATTGGCAGCCGATCTGCCCATCAGCGACGCCGAGACGTTGATCGCCGCCTTCAATGCGTTGACGCCAAATTGAACCATGCGCCGCACGCACTTCCTACGCGCCGTCCTCGCCATCGCGCGCAAAGATTTGCGCGCTGAGTTCCGCAGTCGCCTGCTGATCAGCGCAATGGGCTTATTCGCGCTGCTGACCGTGATGATCTTCTACTACACGCTCGAGAGCCGTCCTGAGGCGCGCCGCGCGACTTTGCCCGCCGCGCTCTGGGTGACGGTCGCCTTCGCAGGCACACTCGGCATCGGACGCAACCTTGCCGCCGAGCACGATCGCGGCACGCTTGACGGTCTGATGCTGGCGCCTGTGCCGCGCGCCGCGCTCTACTTCGGCAAATTGGCAGTGGCATGGCTCTTCACGCTGATCGTAGCGCTTGTGGTGACCGCGGCGCTGAGCATTGTGTTCAACGTCAACTTGCTGCGCCTCGGCTGGTTGCTGATCGCGTTGCTCGGCACGCTCGGCTTCGCAGCGATCGGCACGTTGCTAGGCAGCATGGCGATCTACGCTCGCTCGCGCGAGACGACGCTGCCGATTTTGGTGCTGCCCGTGGCGCTGCCGATCATCACAGCAGCGGTCAACGCAGCGCACGGCGTGCTGGACGATCAGCCGCTCAGCGAGTGGATCCCCTATCCGTTGCTGTTAGCCTCTGTGGATGCCGCCTTCCTGACGCTAGCGTACCTGCTGTTCGATTACGTGCTTGAGGAATGAAAAATGCACCCTGCGCGGGTGCATTCCGCCTAAGGCGTCGGTGGGAATCGAACCCACGGTGAAGGTTTTGCAGACCTCTGCCTTGCCACTTGGCTACGACGCCGTATGCGGTCAATTGTGCAAGGCCAATGGTACATGAGGTGCGAAAATTTGTCAACTGACAATCGCCTGAATTGGGAATTTTCTGATAAAGTGCGCTACACTTGCCGCGCATCAGTGTGCTGCCGACGGGTGAGACCTTGAGCTTGTCCAAACGCAAACCGACTGCCAAGCTGCGCCGTCACTGGTACAATCCTGCGCTCGGCGCCGAACTGCCCGCCAGACCTGCCACCTCGCATATCGGGCGCGCGCGGCAACGCGTAGTGCGCCGCCGAGCCGACCGTCACCTGCCCCGCCCTGACTGGACATGGCTTGTGATCGGCTTCGCCGTGATCGGCGTGCTTGCCACGGCTGCCATGTTCATGCTCTCCGCCAGCAACAGCGCGCCGAGTCGCGCTGCCGTTGCGCTGGCTACCGCCGCGCCGCGCGACAGCACGCCCGATCCTCAGGCGACTGCGCGTCCGATCAGCATGGCAGACCTCGAAGGGCTGAATTTGAAGGCTTGGGACGGCAAGCGCCGCCTGACCATCTTGCTGATGGGGCTAGACAAGCGCCCCGGCGAGCGCGGCACGGGCTTCCGCACAGATATGTTGATCGTCCTCAGCCTCGATCCTGCCACACAGCGCGTCGGCATGTTGAGCATCCCGCGCGACCTGCGCGTGCCGATTCCGAATCGCCCTGAGGGGCTCTATCCGATCAACTCAGCCTACGTGCTGGGCGAACTGGAGCGTCCCGGCTACGGCGCCCGCCTCACTGCTGAGACCGTTCAGTACAACCTCGGCATTCCGATTGATCACTACGTCGTGCTATCCTTCGAAGCCGTCATCGGCTTCATTGACGCCATCGGCGGCATCACTATAGATGTGCCAAGCGAGATCGTGGATAACGAATACCCTGACATGGCGTTCGGCTACGACCCGCTCTACATCCCTGCTGGCAGGCAGGTGATGAATGGTGAACTCGCGCTGAAATACGCGCGCACGCGCCACCAGAGCGATGACTTCGACCGCACGCGCCGCCAGCAGCAGATCATTTTCGCCGTGCGCCAACAGGTGCTGCGCAGCGACGTCCTGCCCAGCCTGATCCTGCGGGCGCCTGCGCTGTGGAACGAGCTGAGCAAGGGCATCATCACCGACCTAACCTTCGAGCAAGTGCTCAGCCTAGCTTGGTACGCTAAGGACTTGCCGTTGCAGAGCATTCGCAGCGCCTCGATTGACGAGCGCTACGTTCGCGCTGTGAACGTGCGCGGCGAGACGGTGCTCACTATTGACCGCGAGCGCATCGCCGAGCTGATGGTCAGCGTCTTCGGCGGGAATTACAACCGCTGAGCCATTTCTCAAAACGATCGCAAAGCCCAGCGCCCTCTAACATTTGGGTATTAGCACACATGCGCGATTAACGCCTTGTGCTATACTCTAAGGCGGCTTGCGCACGTTGCAAGCAAACTCGCAATCCGTTTCGAGAGTCATCATGCAAATCATCAACTTTTCACATCCCTTGACCGCTGAGCAGGTTGCACAAGTCGAGGCAAAGCTCGGCAGCAAGATAGATGGCATACGAGACGTCCACGTCCAGTTCGATGTAGAACAGCCATTCGTGCCGCAAGTGGTACAATTGGTGGATAGCTTGGGCATCAGCGCGCAGCAATGGCAATCCGATGCATGGCTGATCGTGTTGCCCTCGCTGAATTTCATCGCGGCGATCCTTCTGGCAGAGCTGCACGGACGCAGCGGTCGTTTTCCGACCATCATTCGCTTGCGTCCTGTGGCGAATTCGCTCGTCAGCGTCTTTGAGCTGGCGGAGATCATCAACCTAGAGCAAGTGAGGAACGAGGCGCGCACAAGGAGATGAGTGATGCGCAACTGTTTGATCAGCACAGTAGGGACCAGCATCATCACGAACATCAGCGGTCAGTACAGAGGCGAAAAGGATAGCGGCGTCTCTCAAGAGATGCACGAAAAGCTGAAAAGATTTCTGAATGAAAGAAACTGGGGGCAGTTGGCGCGTGTGCTGGCAAGCGTTGAGCCAACAGCGCGCATCTGCGGCGCAGAGATCAACTCAGTGGCTGAGATCGTCAGGCGGCAGCGCATTGACTTGCGCCACATCCACTTGCTGGTCTCTGATACAGACGAGGGGCAGAACGTCGGCAAGCTCTTGGAGAGCTACTTCATTGAGCGCACTAATCGCGATTTGCCCAATCTCCAGACTGTTGAATATCACACTGTTGCAGGCCTGCAGGATAGGGAGCCTGCGCGCTTCAGAGCGCTAGGGCTGCGCAACCTTGTGCGCGAGATTGGCAACTTGGTCAAGCGCTACGATAGGAGCAACGTCTTAATTGATGCCACGGGCGGTTACAAAGCGCAGATTGCGATCGCTGTTGTGTTCGGTCAGGCGCTTGAAATTCCTGTCATGTACCGTCACGAGCGCTTCCCTGAGATCATCGCCATTCCGCCGATGCCGATCGCCTTCGACTATGCGCTGCTGGGCGAAAACGCCGATGTCCTCGCCTTTTTTGAGCGCGGCGCCGCAGTCAGCAGCGCTGAATTGCCCGAGATGGATGAGCGGCTGCGCGTCTTGCTCGAGGAAGTTGAAGTTGATAGCGAGACGCTCTTCGAGCTGAGCGCAGTTGGTCAGATTTACTTGACAGGGTTCCGCCTGCGCTTTCCGAGAAGTGCAGCGCTGGCGGAGGTAGCGCCCAGCGAGAAGCGCCCGCCATCTTTTGGGGATCACCATTACCCGATCGGCTTCAAGGCGTTTGTTGAGAAGGTGTGTGCTGAGGTTGGATGGATCAAAACGGCGCACACTGTGCCTTACGACCGCCAGCGGTCGATCAAGGGCACAGCCTTCTACGTCTCAGGAAACAGGCTCATCGGCACTTATCAAGATAGAAACAATTTCGGCGCGCGCTTTGAAATCTTGACCAATGCGTCAACGCCCGATCAGCTCGCTTGGGCTGCTGATCAGCTCAACCAGTTCTATGGGAAAGACGATCTATGAGCTGCGTTTACCTCGCCACTGTCGGGCAACGCCCGCAAGCTATCACGGTCGCTTTGGATAACCTGCGCACAAGGTACGCCTACGCGCAGATCGGCTTGCTGCACACTGATCCTGTCAACTCTGGCATCGCTGAGCCGCTGCGAGAGCTGCGCCTTGAGCTCGCGCGCGCCTATCCCGAGTTGCCCGTCGATCTGCACGAAATACGCGCTCTGGACGGCTCAGCGCTCTTGGATATCGAAGATGAAAGCGCGGCAGAAGCGTACTTCTACGGCGTGCTGGACGCGCTCTTGCTCTACAAGCAAAAAGACTACAGCGTGCACCTGATGGTGGCAAGCGGACGCAAAGCGATGAGCGTCTACGCTGTGTACGCCGCCTCGCTGCTCTTGGATGAACACGACGCCGTCTGGACAGTCCTGACGCCGCCAGATATCATGCAGCGCAACTTGTGGCATATACCACCTGCTGAGCGCGCCCACGTTCGGGTCGCGCCGATGCCATTTCTGCCTTCGCGCTTCGCGCCGACCACGCTTGAGTCGCTCACGCGCCAAGATATCATTGACCACTTGGCAAAACGCCTCAATCGCAAGGAGCTGTTGCTCTCTCGTCTGACCGATGCGCAGCGCCGCGTGGCGAATGTGCTGGCTCTGCACGATGACTACAGCGACGCCCAGATCGCGCAGCTGCTCTCATTGGCAGAGCGCACAGTGCAGCGCCATCTACAAGATATCTACAACCGAATGCGCGACGTCTTCGACTTTGGCGATCGCATCCGCGATCCGCGTCTAGCGCTCATCAAGATTATGAAAGGTTGGGAGTGACCAAGCCGATGGATAGAAAAGTATACACCTTGAGGGTAGTCAGCCCGATGTTCAGCAACGGCGCCGATCCAGGAGCGCTTGAAGTGCGCGCCACCGCCGTGCGCGGGCAGCTGCGCTATTGGCTGCGCGCCATCATCGGCGCACAAAACGCCGAATTGAAGCATCTCTGGAGCAAGGAGTCCGAAGTTTTCGGCACGACAGAGCAAGGCTCGAGGGTCGCCGTGCGCGTGTATCCAATCGCTGTGGGCTCGCAATATGTTAAGCAGAGCAAGATACTGCCGCATAGGGAACACAGGCCCTTGCCCTCTTTGGCGATTCCGCCAGATTGGGAGGTCTCGCTGGAGCTGGTGGCGCGCAAAGGCGCGTTGCCTGAGCGCGCCTTGCACGCGCTGCACCTCTGGTCGCTGCTCGGCGGACTCGGCAAGCGCTCGCGGCGCATGTTCGGCGCTTTCAAGCTCAGCGGCGGCGACGCGCCGCGCTACAACTCGCCTGATGAATTGGCAGAAGCCATTCGGAAAACTTTGAAAGACGCAGGTTGTCAAGTCAACACATCGCCTGACATACCGGAATTTCCGACGCTGCATCCGAAGCATTCATGGATCATCGTCGGCAGGCGCGGCTACGACGATTACGAAGATGCTGTGATCAGCCTGTTCCGCGATTTGCTGCGCAGCCCTAAATTTCGTCCGAATCAAGACTCGTTCGGCGGCATCAGGCCGCGCCGTTCGTCGCCGCTCATCGCGCAGCTGCGCCAGATCGGTGATAAGTACTACCCCGTGCTGACCGCCCTGCGCGCCAAGCCCGACTCAAAAATTAACTGGAATGTAGTGCGCGACTTCATGGAAGCGGCAACGCGCCACTTCGACGCCGAAAAAGTCTGGGGAGGCTGGTGAACGCCATGACCACACATCTGTACCTCTTCACAATTGGGCCAGTGCAAGCCTTCATCGCGCAGGCGCGCCGCACGCAGGACTTGTACATGGGCAGTCGGATGCTCAGCGCGCTAGCGGCCGCCGGCGTCAGAGCAGCTGCCGAGAGCGCAGGCTTCAAGGCGATCTTTCCCGCGCCGAGTGAGGGCGCTGATAGGTTCACGGATGATGAGCTTAAGAAACTAGAAGGCGTGCCGCATCGTTTCGCCTTCCTCAGCGATGAGCCGCAGCCGCCTGCGCTCGCCCAAAGGATCGAGGATGCTATCCGCAATGAATGGCGGACGAAGTTCGCCAGCAAAGTCAGGGACTGGTTGCACCGAGAGATCGGCGGCGGCGAGTGGCAAGAGGTGTTCGACGCGCAAGCCTACGATTGGCTTGAATTCTACTGGGTCGCGCTGCCATACAATGAAAGTCAACACGCCGATGTTTACAGGCGCGCCAACGCTGCCATGGCGCAGCGCAAATACGCGCGGCACTTCCCGCAGATTGAGGGCAAAGGCGATAAATGCACGCTGACAGGCATCCAAGCTGCACTGCCGCTCACTGAGGCACAGCGCGAGAGGCTGACTGCGCGCGTGAGCGACATCGTGATCCGCTCAAACGAGCGGCTCGGAGCGTTGGCGACCATCAAGCGCTTGGCAGACCGCGCAGAATGCTTCGACAAAAAGTTTGAGGTGCGCTCGACTAGGGCGATCGCACGAGACCTAGAATATGAGCCTGAAGAGCGAGAAGATGCTGACGCAGAGCGCAGCAAAGAAGTGACAGGCTATCTGGCGGTCTTGCACATGGATGGCGACGGCATGGGCAAGCACTTGAGCAGCTTGACAAAGCGGGAAGAACATGCCGCGTTCTCAGGCAGGCTCTCAAGGTTTGCACAATGCGTGCCTGAGGTCATCAAGAAGCATGGCGGCAAAGGCGGCTTGTTGGTCTACAGCGGCGGCGACGATGTGTTGGCGCTCTTGCCGCTGCGGCACGTCCTGAAATGTGCTGAGGCGCTTTACAAAACTTTCCATGAGATGACAGACCTGACCGCCAGCGCCGGCATTGCTATCACGCCGTACAACTTGCCGCTCGACTCGGCCTTGGCGTTAGCGCGCAAGGCTGAAGAGGAAGCCAAAGAGACCTACGGACGCGACGCGCTGGTCTTCACAGAGGCGCACGGCACAGGTCAGTTGCGCAGCGCCGGCGCCAAGTGGCAAATCGTGCCGTTTTTGCAGCGCTTGCAAGCGCTATTCGCGAAAAAGAAGATTTCCAGCAAGCTGGGCTACGAGCTGCAGACGATTGATCACGATCTGCACGCCGCAGATATGGCTGCGTTGCGCGCAGCTGAGATTTTGCGCGTCGCGCGGCGCCGCACGGCTGAAGGCGTGCGCTTTGAAGAAGAAGTAGAGCCGACCATCAGAGAGATGATCGATCTCGTCGAGAAGGAGAGGCTTCTGAGCTGGGCAGATATGGCGAACTGGGCAATCTTGATGCGCTTCTTGGCGTCGGATGCCTCGGAAGGAAGGTGATCATGAGCGGACAGTGGCTGTTCATAGAGCCAATTGATGTCTGGTTTTTCCGCGATAACAAGCCGTTCACAGCCGCGCAGAACTTCGTGGCGCGCAGCATGTTCCCGCCGACGCCGCAGACGGTGTTGGGCGCGCTGCGCACGGCATACCTTGAGCAGCAAGGCGTGGATTGGATAGCTTTTGGGCGCGGCGAAGTGCAGACCGAGGTCGGGACGCCGGACACGCTGAACGGCTTGCGCGTCCAAGCGCCGTTTGTGGCGCGCTATCAGAACGGCACGGTCGAGCGCTTCTTCCCTGCGCCGCTCGATCTCCTCTACAACAAAGATGCTGAAGCCTCTAGAAGGTGGCGGCTCTTGAAGCCTGCCGATCAATTCGATTGGCACACAAACCGTCCGTTCGAGGCATGGCGTCCGCTGGAGGGGGGCGGCGAGGGCTTCAAAGAGGCAGAAGGCTGGCTGAGCGAGGCGCAGTTCAGGCACTACCTCGCAGGTGAGCAGGACTTGGACGAGCCGCACAAGCCTGAGGATATTTTCGAATACGAGGGGCGAGTCGGCTTGGCGCTCAATTATGAGCGGCGCGCCAATCGCGAGGGACACTTCTATCACGCGGAATTCATCCGCATGAAAGAAGGCTTCGGACTCTTGGCGCATTTGAACAAGGCGCTCTTCCCTGAGCGCGGCGTGATGGATATCGGCGGCGAATCGCGCGGTGCACGCTACTACAGCGTGACTCAAGCGCCGCAGACGCTGCGCAGCCACAAGCAAGGGCGCGTGCGCATCATCTTGCTGACGCCCGCTTACTTCAGCGGCGGCTGGCGGCCCGCTTCAGGCGATTGGTCGCGCTGGGTTGGCGGCGGAAAGCTGGTCTCGCTGGCGATTGGCAAGCCGTTGCCGCTCAGCGGCTGGGATATGGCGCGCAACCGGCCACGCCCGCTGCGCAATTACTTGCCAAGCGGCAGCGTCTTCTTCTTCGAGGATGCACAACTGACGGATGAGCCTTTCACTGAGACGCCGAACGGCGCGCTCGATCACGGCGCGATGGGCTTCGGCATGTACGCAACTGGCACCTGGTGAACCATAGAAAGGGAGTGATTCAGACTATGTTGAGCGTTCCGCTTTTCCTCTACACAGAGACATCGTTACACGCCGGCGTCGGCAGCACGGTCTCGGCAATTGACCTGCCGATCCAGCGCGAGCGCACCACGCAGTTCCCGATTGTGCAGGGCAGCGGCATCAAAGGCGCGTTGCGCAGCCAAGTCAGGGCGGATGAGGACGCGGTAGAAGCGCTCTTCGGCGCTGATACCAAGAAAGAAGAGAAATTCGCAGGCGCGCTCTCGGTCGGCGATGCGCGCATCGTGCTGTTCCCCGTCCGATCGTTGAACGGCGTGTTCGCTTACACCACGTGTGCGGCAGTCCTAGCGCGAGTCGCGCGCGATGTGCCGAGTTTCCCCGCGCTCGACCAGAGTCTCTCGAACATTCAGGGCGAGAACGCGCTGGTGACCAGCAAAAGCGCTGTGGTCCCCTCAGGCAAAGCTGTGCCGGAAGAGTTCAGCGCTGTGCTGGAAGAGTTCAGCTTCACCTGCAAAGAGAACGCGCGCGTGGATGAGATCGCAAAGTGGCTTGCGCAGAACGCCTTTCCGAAAGGGGAAGCCTATGAGTACTGGCGCAACAAAGTGCAGAATAGCCTGATCGTGCTGAGCGATGAGTCCTTCCGCGATTTTGTGCAGAACAGCACTGAGATCGTCACGCGCGTCCGCCTCGACCGCGACAAAAAGACCGTGGCGCAAGGCGCGCTGTGGACTCAGGAAGCGCTGCCATCTGATTGCCTGCTGATGAGCGCGATTTTGGTGCGCAGCACGCGCAACGGCAGCAACCGCACTGCTGAGCAGGTCGCCGCTTGGCTGCGCGATCCTCAAAATGTGCCGCCGCGCATTCAGCTGGGCGGGGACGAAACAACAGGTTCGGGGATTGTCGCCCTACGTTGGGCAGGAGCGTGATCTCATGACACAGAAAGCACAACCTGAGCAGCAGCCTCAGAAACAATCAGCGCAGCAGACGCTGCAGCAGCGCCGCGCCAAGCACGCTTGGGGATGCATCGAGCAAGTTGATCAAAGAGCGCCTGATAAGAAGAAGAAGTACGGCTCGCTAGTGCGCGGCTTGCCACAGCTGATCCAAACTGACGGACTCGGTCAGATGTTGGCGTTTTTGCAAGCGAAAGCAGGCGGCGATAGCAACAGCGAACACGGTCTTGCTTATGCGCACATCGCCAGCTGGATCAGCACGGAATTCAAGCTGAACAACAACAAGCTGCTGGAATGGCTGCTCGATCAGTCCACAGCCGAGTATCGGCGCACGACGGCAGAAGTGCTGGCGTACGTGAATTGGCTCAAGCGCTTTGCCGAGGCGAAGGGCTGGAAAAGCGAGGAGAACAACTGATGGTTTATACCTACCTTGCGCCGAAAGATACGGCGGAGCTGCTTAAGCAGAACGCTGAGAAGTGCCGGAACTTCGGCCTGCGCCTTGTGCGCTACGCGCCGTACGAGGTGATCAAGCTGACCGATCGGCACGATGATCGCGGCAAGGTGATCGGCAAGGAGCGCAGCTTTTGGCTGCAAGAGCTGTGCAAGAGTTTCAAGCCTGACGAAAAGCTTGTGCGAAGCACGCATCGGCGCTGGCAGGCGATGACCGAAGGCGCGGCGCGCTTCGAAGCGGCGCTGCAAGGGCGCATGGTGGTCGGGTTAGGCGGCAAAGGCGCGATGGAATTCGGCATCACGCTGCATCGCGTCACAGGCTTGCCGTACATACCGGGCAGCGCGCTGAAAGGCTTGACGCGCAGCTACTTCTTGATCCAGCTCGCTGAGCAAGCAGGCTATACAGATACGCTAGACAAACTCGATGAGCTGCTCACCAAAAGCGCGTCTGACGATGAGAACAAAGATAAATCGGATGCTGAGAAAAAGGTGATTGACGAGATCGCCAGAGCGCTGCCGAAGGTCGATCGCAAGCTCATCGAAATCTATCGCGAGATGTTCGGTTTGCAAGGCGCGGCAGGCGCGTGCGTCTTCTACGACGCCGTGCTGGCGGAGCCGCCGCAAGGGCAGCTTTTCACAGTGGACGTGATGACGCCGCATTTCGTCGAGTACTACCGTCAGAGCGGCGCGCAGGCGCCTGACGAGGGCGGTAAGCTGAATCCTGTCAACTACGTCACGGTTAGCGAAGGCGTGCGCTTCGCCTTTGCCATTGGCAAGCGGCGCACAACGGATAAGCTGCACCTTGCCGATGCAGAAAAGCTGCTCCGTGAGGCGCTGTACTGGCTCGGCGTTGGCTCAAAGACGGCTTCGGGCTACGGCGTGTTCAAAGCGCCAGAATCTTGAGCGCAAGATGGCTCGCTTGCGAAGAGCGAGCCATTTTCCGCTTGCCGAGCGGCGCGTGTAGCTTTAGACTCAGGCTCGGCGAAGAGAGGTCCGAGCAGGGTGCCGCTGATGAGCAAATGCAATCGGGCAGGGCGCGCTGAGGTGCGCGGCAAGCGCGTGTCGTTTTTTGTGACGTGCATCGTGGATATGATCTATCCGCACAGCGGCATGGCGGCGGTTGAAGTGCTGGAGCGAGTTGGCTGTGCGGTTGACTTCCCCGCCGCGCAGACCTGCTGCGGGCAGATGGGCTTCAATAGCGGCTACCGCGCAGAGGCGCGCCAAGTGGCACGGCACTTTTTGCGCGCTTTCGCCAGAGCCGAGCTGATCGTCACGCCGAGCGGCTCGTGCGCAGCGATGGTGCGGCACCACTACCCTGAGCTATTCGCGGATGATCCCGCCTTGCGCGCCGAAGCTGAGCGAATCGCCAGCATCACGTGGGAACTGACCGAGTTCTTAGTGGATGGACTCGGCGTGACTGACTTGGGCGTCAGTTTGGCGCAGCCGCGCACGGTCGCCCTACACGATTCATGTCACGGACTGCGCATGCTGGGCATCAAGCAGCAGCCGCGCGCGCTCTTGGCGAAGATCGGCAATCTGCGGCTGATCGAGATGCAAGGCGCGGAGCAGTGCTGCGGCTTCGGAGGCTTGTTCGCCGTCAAAATGCCTGAGATCAGCGGCGCGATGCTAGAAGAGAAAGTGGAGCACATCGCGGCCAGCGCAGCCGACGCTATCGTGACATGCGACGCGAGCTGCTTGACGCAGATCAACGGCGGACTCAGCCGACGCGGTAGCCGTGTGCGCGTCTATCACGTAGCAGAGGCACTGGCGGGACGCTTGTGATGAATGCGCGGCCCGTCAGCAGGCTGCACAACCCTCCATGCCGCTGGACAAGCTTCTCGCTAGCGTGCCTGAGGCGAGCGCCGCCCGCCGCCGCGAGCGCTTCACACGAGCGGCGCTTGGTCGGCAGGGCGCGGCTTCTCGCG
>JAGHYP010000055.1 GCA_017743585.1 Chloroflexota bacterium | reverse complement strand
CCGCGCGTGGTGGTCGAGAAGCCCTCGCGGGCGCTGAACATCGGCGCATGCCCGCTGCAAGGCACAGGCGAGCTGCTAGGGCCGGGCAGCTGCATCGATCCGGCGACGGTGAGCGGCGTGCAGCAGTTCAAGGCGCTCTATCCGAACGTGGAAGAGTTGGTGTATGATTCGGTCAAAGGGCTGGGCTATCGCGACGGGCGCGGTTGGATGTTCTGGTTTGGCGACGGTAGCGATATGCTGACTAAGATTGCCGTGTATAATGAGATCGTGCGGCAAGTGTACGAGCGGCGCGGCAAGCGCTTCTTAGAGGTAAACGTGAGCGACCCTGATGCGCCGTATTACAGCTTGGCACGCTGAGGAACACGTAGCGAGCTATGGGCGAATTGGTCGTCGGCATTGACGTCGGCACGACGAAGATTTGCACGCTGGTAGGCGAGGTGCGCGCCGACGACATCCACGTGATCGGCTTGGGCGTTGAGCCATCACGCGGCATGAGAAAAGGCGTGGTGAGCGATGTGAGCGAGCTGACGGCGCGCATTTCCGCTTCAGTTCACAAGGCGGAGCGCAGCAGCGGTTATGAGATCGGGCGCGCCTTTGTCAGCGTGGCGGGCGCGCATATCGATTCGCGCAATTCGCGCGGTGTGGTCGGCATCAGCAGCGCGCGCGGCGTGCAGATCGCCGATCTGGAGCGCGCAATGGAAGCGGCGCGCGCCATCGCCTTGCCGCACAACCGCGAAGTGCTGCACATCATCCCGCGCAGTTACACCCTAGACGGGCAAGACGGCATTCGCAGCCCGCTGGGCATGCACGGCTTCCGCCTTGAGGTCGAGGCGCACATCGTGACGGCCGCCAGCAGCAGCCTGCGGAACTTGCAGAAGTGCGTCGAAGGCGCGGGAGTCTATGTGGATCGCTTCATTTTGAATCCGCTCGCCTCAGGCGAAGTGGTGCTGACCGACGCTGAGCGCGAGATGGGCGTTTTGGTGATCGATATCGGCGGCGGCACGACTGATCTGGCCGTGTTCATCGAAGGCACGGTCTGGCACACGGCCGTGATCAGCGTCGGCGGTTGGCACATCACAAACGACATCGCACAAGGCTTGCATCTGCCGTATGAGATCGCCGAGGCGGTCAAGATCGAGTATGGGCACGCCGATCCGAGCGCGGTCGATCCGTCGGATGTCTTCGTGGTGCAGCCCTTCGGCGAGGAGCACATGACTCGCGTGCTGCGCGCCGATCTGGCGGCGATCATTCAGCCGCGCGTGGAAGAGCTATTCCAACTGGTGCTGCGCGAGATCAAGTATAGCGCTTACGATGGCCTGCTCTCCGCGGGCGCTGTGCTGACAGGCGGCAGCGCACAACTGCCCGGCATCAAGAAAATCGCCGCCGATGTGCTGAAAATGCCTGTGCGCATTGCGCGCCCTGAGCGCATCAGCGGCATGGCGGATCAGCTGCGGCATCCGTCGTATAGCACGAGCGTCGGCCTGTTGCGGCTTGGCTTGATCATGGAGCGCGAAGATGAGCGGCGCGGGCGCGCGGCGCGCAATAGCGGCTTCCACGTGCGCCGCGAAGGCGCTCGTGGCGCGTCGGGCAGGCGCAGAGCGCTGAACTGGGGCAAATTCTTCAGCGGCATGATGAAACGTTTGTTGCCTGAGGATGAAAACTAGCTGAGGTGAACCTTGAGTCGTGCTACCACGCTACTGGTTGTATTCGCGCTTGCGCTCGCGATGCTGCTCGCCGCGCCGACGCCCATCTTGCTGGCGCAAGATGACAGCACGCCGACGCCGATCTCGCCTGAGCGCGTGCTAGAGCGCGCTCAGGAAGCCTTGCAGCGCGCCGAGAGCGTCGCGCAGGATTCGCAGAAGACGCTGGAGACTGTCTCGAGGATGCTTAGCTTCCTCGAGTCAGCAGGCCAAGCCATCGGTATTGTCTTGACACTTGCTACAACAGTCGGCGCGACAGTCGTGGCGTTTCTTTGGCGGCGCGCTAACAAGGCGCTAGAGAGAGCGGAGCAGTTGCGCGCAGATGCTGAGCGGACGCTGCGCGAGATCGAGCGGCGCGGGGCGGATACTACGCGCGCCGCCAGCTTGCTGCAGATCGGCGTGCAGCAGATGCTGGCTCACAGCCATGACGCAGCGCTGCAGACATTTGAAGAGGCGCACAAGCTCGATCCGAACAATCGCGCCGTCAGTTACTACTTGGGCGAGCTCTACACGCAAAAAGGCGACCTTGAGCGCGCTATTGAGTTGCTGCGCGCCAGCGGCGGCGAGTTCCCGCCCTCAGAGGCGGCGCTCGGCTACGCTTTGCGTCGGAAAGCAGAGCGCGAGCAGCAGCCTGAACGGCGCAATCAGCTATACGCGCAGGCTGAACAGCATCTGCTCAACGCGCTGTCGCGCGATCCGCAGGTGCGCGATATCAACGGCGCTTCGTTCTATGGCGCGCTGGGCGGCTTGTATCGGCGGCAAGGCCGCCTCGAAGACGCTGTCCGCGCTTATGAAGCAGCCTCGCGTGTCACTCCGCACAGCTCGTATCCGCTCAACAACCTCGCCCTGCTCCACTTGAGGCAGGGCAAGCTGGAGCAGGCAGATCAGATGTTCCGAAGATCGGCGCGCATTGCGGCGCGCGCCGTGGATGGCGATCCGTTCGATCACTGGGCGCGCTTCGATCTGCTCACGGCACACGTGGCGCTGGGCGAATACGATAAGGCAGAAGAGCAAGTGGCGCTTCTGTATGAGAGTCCGCCGAGCGCAGGCGCGCTAGAGCTGTTGCTGGGCGGCTTGGAGACTGTGCAGCGCTCGCCGCGCGGCACAGCGCACAGCGCGCAGATCGTCGAGCGCGTGAAAGCGCTCATCGAGCGGCAACGGAGCGCTTAAGACCATTCGTAGAGCAGCGCAGCGACTGCGGCAAGGCTGGCTGTCTCGGCGCGCATCACGCGCTCGCCGAGCGTGATGATCTTGCAACCTGCAGCGCGCGCCGCTTGTGCTTCCTCAGGCGTGAAGCCGCCTTCAGCGCCGATGAAGAGCGCGACGCGCGGCACGGCGTCGCCATGCGCAGCTCGATAATCGCGCACAGCGTCGCGCAGGCTGTAGCCACTCGCTTCTTCCCAAGCGAAGAGCGCCAGATCGAACTCCTTGAGGCGCACAAGCGCTTGCGGCAGCGTGTGGACCTCGTCAATGAGCGGCAGGATGCCGCGCCCCGCCAGCTCCGCCGCTTCGATCACCACGCGCTGCCAGCGCGCGCGCTTGATCGCGCTGACGCCATCGGCGATGACGCGCGCCGTGCGCATCGGCACAAAACGGCTGACGCCCAGCTCAGTGCCTTTCTCCAACGCCCACTCAAACCGATCTTTCTTGAGCAGGCTGTGGAAGAGCGTCAGGTGCAGGCGCGGCTCGCCGACGCATGGTCGCGGATCGCCAAGCCGCGCGGTCACGCTACCGTGATGGATAGCCGCGATCTCAGCGTCGTATTCCGTGCCTTCGCCGTCAAAGATCGTGAACACATCGCCGATGCGCATGCGCAGCACGTTGCGCACTTGGTGCGCGAGCGGCTCAGGCAGGCTGACGTACTCGCCGCGCAACTGCTGTGATGGCAGGTAGAAGCGATGCATACCAGAAGTCGCATCAAAACGCTAAGCTTGTGATGCGCTGACTTCGGCCGCAGCGCGCCATAGAGACTGTGAGGTCATGGGCCTCAGCCCGCGCCTGGGCCACACGCACGCCTAGCATTCTACTTCTGTTCAGTTACAATGTCTATTGTAGTCTAGAATTCGTCGAGCTGGAATTCGTTGAGCTGGCATGCCGCACACGGCAGTGCACACTTGAGGAGGAATCTGCAATTGGGAAAACGGCTCTTGATACGCCGGGCGCGGCTCTTTTTGGCGTTCAGCTCGGCAGCGCTGCTGGTCTTTGCCTCGCTCGGCGCGGCGATGGCGCAAGATGGCGCGCCGCGCCGCTTGAACATCGGTCAGACCGTGATAGGCACGCTCAATCAACAGACCTTCGCACAGACTTACACATTCGAGATCGCGGATAGCGCGCCTGTGACGCTGATCGCCGTCAGCAGCACGCCCGCGTTGACGCTCGCGCTCACGCTGACCGATGCAAGCGGGCAGCCCTTGGCGCAAACCGCGAACCTGAGCGGCGCTGAGGTCAGCTTGAGCGACCTGAGCTTGCCACGCGGCATCTACTACGTGACCGTCTTGCGCAGCAGCGGCGCGCAAGGCGATATCTCAGGGCAATTCGCGCTCACGCTCAGCGCGGGCGGCTTGGCGGCGCCGAGGCCTGCGCCAACCTTGGCGCCGATTGCGCTCAACAGCATGAGCGTGGCGCTCAGCTGGACAACCATTGACGACCTCGACCTCGAAGTGCGCGATCCTGTTGGCAACACAGTCTTCTTCAACAACACAGCGGCAGGCGGCGCGACTTTGCTGGCGAACGTCAACGGCGGCTGCACCAACACGGTCAGGAACCCGACTGAGATCATTCGCTGGGCGCCGGGTCGTGTGCCTGCTGGCAGCTATGAGATTCTGGTCTATTACAACCGCGCTTGCCGCCAGCCGCCCGCGCCTGTGGATTTCACGGTCACAGTCACGGTCAACGGGCGCGCGCAGCCGCCGATTCAGGGGCGGCTGAACTTGAATGAGCAATACGTCGCCAGCTTCATCCTAGAGTCGCCCGAGGCGGTCAGTGTGCAGCAAGGCGGCGCTAATCCGCTCTTGCTCAACCTGACGCCTTTCGCAGCGCAGATCAGCGCGCCGCGGCCGCTAGGCGGGCGCACTACCGTTCGCGGCCGCATTGATCGCAACAATCAAGCGGATGTGTGGAGCTTCGAAGGCGCCGCAGGGCAGGTCGTCAGCATTGCGATGAACGCGATAGAGGGCGGCAGCCTCGACCCACAGCTGATCTTGCTCGGCCCCGATCGCGCCGTGCTGGCATCCAACGATGACGCGAGCAACGAGACGCGCAACGCCTTGATCGCCAGTCAGCCTTTGCCGGTCAGCGGCACGTATCTGATCATCGCCACGCGCTTCGGCAAGAACATTGGCGGCACGGAAGGCAACTATGAGCTGATCCTGAGCGGCACGGGCGCGCTCGCCATTCCACAGACGCCTGTCGCGCCGCTCAGCACGCCTATCGGCGCGCCAACTGAGGCAATTGGCGGCGCCGGCTTGGCGGGCTTGCCCGTCGGCGCGCTAAGTATCAGCCTGACGTGGGACAATCGCGCCGATGTGCGCCTGCTGATCCGCGACCCTGAGAATCGCTCGCTATTCTCCGATAACAGGAGAGTTCCAAGCGGCGGTATTCTGGTGCGTCAAGACAACCTGAACTGCAACAATCCGACCAGCACGCCGATCACGTATGCCGTCTGGCAAGCGGATCGGCTGGTGGCAGGCACTTACGAAGTTCAGGTCTGGCTGCGCGACCTGTGTGGCGAGACTTTGTTGCCGACTTACGCGCTGAACGTGAACGTGCGCGGTCAGCAGGTGCTGAGCGTGCGAGAGCAGCCTGATCTGAACGGGCGGCTGTATGTGACCACGTTCACCATCGCGCCAGATGGCACGGTCAGCGCGGGGCGCGGCGCGGTATTCTTCAAAGAGGCGCTGCGCGACGTCGGCGACGTGCGCGCCCGCGCCGACACAGCTGAGGCGCTGGTCTACGGACGACCAAGCTTTGGCGACATTGATGACGCGGCGCCGTTCACGGTCTACACTTTCCGAGCGCGCGGAGGCGACCGGGTGCGGATCGCCATGCGCACGACGCGCGGCACGCTCGATCCTGCGCTCTATCTGCTCGATCCGAGCGGCGTCCAGCTCGCCTTCAACGATGACGCGTCGCCAAACAACATCAATTCGCAGATTGACGCCGTCATCCCTGCCAGCGGGCGCTATACCATCATCGCCACGCGCTTTGGCGCGCTGACAGGCGGCACAACGGGCAGCTTTGAGGTCGTCGTCGTGCCGACGCGCTGAGCTGCGTCGCGCGTTACCATTCCTTCAAAATCATCATATCGCCATACAGAATGGCGATCTCGCAGACGTCGGTCACGATGATCGCAGAGGCGCGGTGATCGCGCTCGCCTAAGAAAATGCCGATCAGCTCGGCGTGCTCGTCGCGCTCATCAGGATGGCCGCGCACGTCCCATTGCAACGAGCGCACGTCTTCGAAGAGGATTTGGAACGGCCTGCCTTCATAGGCGCAATCGAGCTGTACTTCCGTCCCCCACAGTGAGATTTCCACGCGCTGAATGGTCAGCGCGCCCACCTCAACGCCGAGCAGTTCGAAGATCTCTGTGTGATCAGCTGCCATAGCGCGTTTGAGCCCAGTGAGTCGCCGCTGCACTCAGAGTGTAACCAAGGTTGGCGCCTATCGGCACTGCCGAATCGCCTTAGATCTCGATCTTGCCTCGCGCCAAGCCGAGCCGCAACTCAAGATGACGCCGCCGAAGGCGCATCTGAGCCTCTGGAAAGCGAGTCCTGCTCGATCTGAGCGATTTCCTCGGCGCTCAGATCGTAGAGCTGGTAAATCCATTGATCCAACTGGCGCTCGAGCGCCTCGATGCGGCGCTGCAGCGGAGTGCGCGCGGCAGGCGATGCTGCTGCCGCCAGCTGCTCGTGCAGCGCTCGTATGTTTTGCACTGCGGCGACGAGCTGATCGTGCATGGCGCGCTCGGCAGGTCGCGTCAGGTCAAGCGTTTTGATCGGCACGCGATCCGTGACCTTGCCGTCGAAATGCATCGTGATGGTCGCGCGCGCGAAGATGAAGCGATAGACATACCAATTGATCAGCTTGGAGTGCAGCATCGCCAGCAAATACGCTGACGCCATCGGCGAGCGATTCACCAGCTGATTGACGGTATCGAGGATGAGGGTGTTCCGCGCTATCTCGGCATCGGCGAGCGCGCCGACGATGCGGATGCCCAGCCCGTTGCGGACGTGCGAGACGATGTTCTGCACCAGCAGGCTGCCCTCTTGGACAAAGGCGTTGCGCGGCAGGCGCTCGATTTCCGCCGCTGAGCGCCGCAGGTAGCCTTTGCGCCCGTCTAGGCGCCAACGGCTGATATGCGCGCCGCCGATCACCTGAAACGCGCTCGGCGCATCGCCGACTTCGGCCTGCAGCATGCCGCCGCGCGTGTTAGTGACCAAAGCGCCGAGCGGCGTGCCGCGCTCCGCGATCTTCTTGGCGAGGCGCAGCTCGGCTTCATCCGTCGCGTTCAGCAGAAAGCCGAAGCGCTCGCAATCCGCCTTGGCTATGCGGCAAGTCTCGACGATCTGCTTGCCCTGCCTGACCGACGAGGCGTACTGCTCAGTCGGCACGCCTTTGCGAACGATCAGGATCACTTGCTCCAGATTCACCTCGCGCCAGACTCGGCCCACGTCCACCAGCGCGACCAGCTCAGGGGCGAAAAACGCGCGCGCCTTCTGCCAAGTGGAGGCGTAAGCGAATGATTTCGGCACGATCATGCCGAGGAAGCCGCCCTTTTTGAGCAAGCGGTGCGCTTGCAGCATCATCAGCGCGGCAGTGTTGGTCGTGCCGATGTCATAGCGCTTGCCCAAGTACTCGCGCTCGCAATCCGATAGCTCAGCGCCGTACGGCGGATTGCCGATGACGGCGTCGAAGCCGCCCTCGGCGAGGATCGAGGCGAAGGCGCGCTGCCAATCGAAGGAATTGACGCGCGCAAACTCTTCGGCGCTCAGCTGGCAAGCGCGCCGCGCCGCAAACGCCTCGAAGTCCAAGCCGATCAGGGCATTGCCGCATTGAATGTTGCGCCCGAGATCGGGCAAGATGCGCTCGCGCCACAACTGCAGCTGCGCGCGGAGGCTCTCATTGGTCTCGCCTTCCAGCGCGCGCAACAAGAGCGAGAGCTTGGTGGTCTCGACAGCGCGCGAGTCGATATCCACGCCGTAGATGTGATTGAGCAGGATTTGCTTGCGCGCCTTGAGGGTCAGCCGCCACTCAGCGCCGCCCGCCGCGCTGACACGCCGCAGAAGCCCTTGCCGCTCAGCCTGCTCAGGCGCGCTCTGGCAATAAGCGCGCAGGTACCAATCCAGCAGAAACTGATACGCGCCGATCAAAAACGAGCCGCTGCCACAGGCGGGATCGAGAATGCGCAGCGCAGCGGCTTGATCGGGCGTCTTATCCGCCAAGAGCGGGGCTAAGGTCTGCGCGACGATGTAGGCGACGATATAGGCAGGCGTGTAATAGACGCCGCCTGCCTTGCGCACTTCGGGCTTCGGCTCGATGGTGATCTCAGGATTGCCCGCCTTCACCTCGACGCGGATGACCTTGCCCAAGAATTGCTCGTACGCCTGCCCAAGGATCTCAACGGGAATCTCAGAGAAGACGTAGGGGCTGAGCGGGAAGTACAGCCGCTTCAAGATCGCGCTGAGCGTCTCGTCATCAACGCGCAGCTCGGGCGTCAACCCATCGGGCGAATCGGCACGTTCGGGATCGAACGGCGGGAAGTAGAACAGACCGCTGTTGTAGCGCGCTTGCGCCTGTTTGAAATGCTCGATCAGGCGCTCGTAGACGCGCGCGCCCTCTGCCAGCGCCAGCAGCTTGCCGTACGGCTCAACGCCGCGATCCTCGCAGATGCGCAGGAAGATGATGCGGTCGAGAATCTTCTGGACGGCGTAATTCAGGTCGGCTTGGCTCAGCGCGCGCTGCTGATTGAGCTGCCACAGCCGCTTGGCGAGGTCGCGCCGCCATTGATCGAGATCGGCGAGGAAGGCGGCGTCAACTGGCATGGCGCCGCGCGGCTGCCGCTGATCGGCAAGGCGCTCAAGCGCACCGCTCTGCACAGCTTGGCGGCTGAAGCGCGCCGCGATCTCATCCCAGCGCTCGGCGTACTGTTCAAAGGTCAGGTACTGGACGCGCGCCACTTGGGCATCGTCATCCTTGCTCGGCTTGAGGCGGCAATCGTAGACGGCGAACTCGGCGAAGTCGGTCAGGATTGAGAAGCGCAAGCCTGCGCTCCAGCCATAGCAGCGCAGCTGATAAGCGGCTTTGGCATCGCGCTTGAGGTTGCGCGCGGGCTTCTTGGCTTCCACAAAGAATTGGCGCTCGCCGCCGATGCGAAAGGCGTAGTCCGGCGCCTTCAGGCGCTCGGCAATGCGCAGCGAGTCTTCATGCACTACGTCGCGCAGCGCAGGTGGCTGCCCGCTCTGATTCTCCACGTCCCAGCCGAGCGCTCGGAAGAACGGATTGATGAACTCCACGCGGACTTGCGTCTCGTTGTAGTCAGGCTGTTCAAAGTGGGCGCGGCGCGCGCTGAAACGCTCGACCAGCGCTAAAACCTCAGCGGGCGCAGACATAAGTTAATGACACAATGATGTATTGATGTATTGGTCTCGGCAATTCTCAAGTGCTGATTGTGTGTGCTATTAGAGCATAGGGCATGCGCGCGCGGCAAGGCAGACGCGCAGCTGATTTGCGTGATGAATTCTTGCCCGGCTTCGATTATAATTTGCCGCGTTTGATCGCAGAGGCCGGCAAACCTGCCCGACCCGATCTGCGCACGGGGGTGAGCCTTGCCTCGGCGCCGCAGCGCGATCATCTGCGCGTCGCCCTGCGTTGGGAACTGGCGCGCCGCGCGCTGACGGGTATCCAGCACAGCGACTTCGCGAAGCGACTTCGCGAGTTGCCCTCTGGCGGCGCTCTGCCAGCCCGACTCAGCGCCGACGCTTGTCATCAGGCGGCTGATCGATCGCTTGCGCAAGGCGCGATAGACATTCTTGCAAGGGCCACAACGTTTTGATCGGCAATTTGTGGCGTTTTCACAGGAGAGAGTCAAGCATGACCGAAGCAGTGAGACCAGATCACGTCCGCTTGTACATCCCGGGCCCGACCGAGGTGCGGCGCGAGATTCTAGAGGCGCAGAGCCAGTGGATGATCGGGCATCGCGGCGCGGAGTTCGAGGCGCTCTTCGCGCGCGTGCAGGGCAAGTTGCGGCAGCTGTTCTACACGAAATCGCGCGTGTACGTCTCAACCTCATCCGGCACAGGCTTGTGGGAAGCGGCATCGCGCAATTGCATCCGCGATGACAAAAAAGTGCTGCACTTGGTGAACGGCGCTTTCAGCGAGCGCTGGTATGAGATCAGCAAGGCGAATGGCAAGCAAGCTGAGGCGCTCGAAGTTGAGTGGGGGTGCGCGATCAAGCCTGAGCAGCTGGAAGCGCGCCTGCGCGCCGAACACTACGACGCCGTGGCCATCGTCCTGAACGAGACCAGCACGGGCGTCAAGAATCCGCTCGAAGAGATGGCGGCGGTCATCCGCCAGTACCCTGAGACGCTGATCTTGGTAGACGCGGTCAGCATCTTGGGCGGCTATAAAATCGACTTCGACGCGCTCGGCTTGGACGTGCTGCTGACCTCGACGCAGAAGGCGATGGCATTGCCGCCAGGGCTGGCATTTGCAGCGGTCTCGGATCGCGCCTTGGAGCGCGCCAAGCAAGTGCCGTATCGCGGCTACTACTTTGACTACATCGAGATGGAGCGCTTCCTGCTGAAGAACCACACGCCGTCCACGCCGAACATCTCGCTGCTCTACGCGACCGATAAGCAGCTCGACTTCATACTGGCAGAGGGCTTGGAAGCGCGCTTTGCGCGTCACGAACAAATGGCACAGGCGACTCGCAATTGGGTCGCTGAGGCGGGCTTCGCCATGTTCTCTGAGGAAGGCTACCACTCGCCGACGGTCACTGCAGTCCTCAACACGCGCCGCATTGACGTGAAGGCGCTCAATAACTTCCTCAGAGCGCGCGGCATGGCTATCTCAGATGGCTACGGCAAGCTGAAGGACTCGACGTTCCGCATCGCGCACATGGGCGACCTGATGCCCTCGGATATGACCGAGCTATTCGCCGCGATGAACGAATTCTTGGCGCAGGTCTAGCGCGGCGGCAGGCTGTGGCGTCTTTCTGGTTCATCTCGGCGCCGCTGGCAGGTCACACAGATTGGGGCGGCATGCTCAAGACCGCGCAGCATCTGCAAGCGAGCGGTCATCAGGTGCTGTGGGTCTCGGAGCAGCCGCTAGAGGCGCTGATCAGCGCCGCGGGCGTGCCATTCGCGCCGATCGCCACGAGCGGCTGGGGGTGGCTGAGGCCGCCGCCTGCCGATCTGCGCGGCATGAGCTCGGCTGAGGCGATCTCCCTGCGCTATCGGCGCGCGCTGGATACTTGGCTGAGCGAGGCGTTGATACCGCCCGCCTTCGAGGCGATTCTAGAGTTGGCAGAAGCGCGCGGCGCGCCCGACCTGATCGTGACCGATCCGTTCTTGAGCGCAGTCGCCTTCGCCGCTGAGAAATTGGACGTGCCAATGGCGGTGGCGGGCTGGGTCGCCGCGCCGCCGCCCGACGAGACGCAAATGTCCGCCGCTCAAGCCGAGGTGAGCAAGCTAGCGCGTGAGCGCCTCGCGCGTTTGAAGGCGCGCCTTGGCGTGCGCGGCGTGAATTTCTCAGAGGGCGCGGCGCCAGCGGTGCAATCGCCGCACTTGCACATCAGCTACTTCAATCGCGCGTGGTATCAAGCCGATCCTGAGCCGCTGCCGCAGACGCAATTCGTCGGCGGCACGGTTGACGCGCCGCAGACGTCTGTGCCTGACTGGCTGGCTGAGCTGCCTGCCGATGCGCCGTTGGCGCTCATCACGCTCGGCAGCGTCTTCACAGACGATCTCAGCTTCTTCAGTCGGGCGGCGCAAGCGGCGGCGCAGCTTGGCATGATCCCAATCGTGGTCTTGGGCAGGAATCCAATCGCGCCTAGGCGCAAAGCGGAGCTGAAAGCGGCGCTGCCGGGCGGCACGCGCCTGCTCTCGTGGATTGATTACGATCACGTCTTTCCGCGCCTGCATGTCGTCGTGCATCACGGCGGCATGGGGACGACGCATCGCGCTGCTGTGCAAGGTGTTCCGCAGGTTGTCGTGCCGCGCGCTGCCGATCAGCGCGCGCAGGCGCGCCGCGTGGCACAAGCGAAGGTCGGACTGAGCCTGAGTGCGCACGACGTGCGCAACGGCATGCTCCTGCCCGCCATACGCGCCGTGACGACCGATCCGAGGGTGCGCACGAACGCGCAGCAGCTGGCTGCCGATCTGGCGTCGCTGGGC
>JAGHYP010000054.1 GCA_017743585.1 Chloroflexota bacterium | reverse complement strand
GGGAGAGTAGGTCATTGCCAAGCTTCACTGCGCACCTCAGCACCGCCCACGCGTTCATGCCCCCGCATTTTGTTCCCCTTCTGCGTTTGCTGCGCTACAATTAGCGCAGCCGTTCAACGGAGCTTGGGGCCAAACAGATGAAATGTAGCGCGCGTCATCTTCTCGGACTGGTCTATATGTTGCTTGTGAGCGCGTGTGCGCCTGCGCTCAGCACGCCCACTGCTGCAGTGATCGTCTTGGCGCCGACTGCTACTCCTTCACTCGCGCCGACAATGACTGCTACGCCTACGCACACTGCCACCCTCACACCATCGCATACCCCGACTGCCACACCTACCAACACGGCGACCGCGACTGCCACGCCTACGCCTACTGCCACTTTCACGCCGCTGCCCGTTGTGGGAAAAATGGCCGATGATACGTGGTCAATTGTGGTCAATCGCATACGCGAAGCCGATACAATTGGCAGCAAGCGTCCTCAGTCGCCTGCGCGCACCTTCCTCGTGATGGACGTGACTATCACGAACAACGCTGCTGAGCGCCGCTGCTTATACGACTACGATCTTCAGCTCTATTACATGAGCGGTCAGAACGGGCCTACCACCAACATTCCAAATCGCGATTACACAGTGGATGAACTCAAAAAAGTTGATCCTGCCTATCAGGAGATTGACTTTGTGAAGCCGAACGTCTTCTGAGTGCGTGCTTTCTGCGTGGATGCGGGCGCTAGTCGCGAGAGCGTGCTAGTTTACGGCGTGCCAGAGGACTGGGCAGCGAGCATCTTGCGTTTTGGCGAGCGCAATGGCGTGGAGATCAAGCTCTGTTTGCTGCGCAAGGAGCAGGCTGCCGACGGCTTCCGTGACGTGACCATGCTGACGCAATGCCACTTCAGCTTCGATTGGGAACAAACTGCCGAGGTGATTCTGCCGCCTGATCAAGGCTTTTTCTACGCTGAAGATGTCTCCATTAGCAATTGTGACTCAAAATTCCCAACGGTCGTCGAGCGCGGCACGGACGTCGCGCAGCTGCCCAGAGTGAAAATCACCGTGGATAACACATGGGCAAGAATGGCAGCTATGGCGCCGCCATTGCATCCTGTCTTACAAGTGCCGATCAGCGCCGCAAGGTTTGTATCGTTTCTCGAAGAGCGCCGCCGCATCACTGACGGTCAGCCTTGGATTACGATCACAAACAATCTTTCCAAGCAAGTGCCGAGCGGCACAGAAGCCAAGTATCGCTTCATCTGGCGAGAAGTGGAGCTGCTGGGCAACATCATCGTGCATGTGAATGCCGATGAGGGCTACAACATTTACACATTGCGCGTGCCTTACTCAATTCGCGGTCACATTCGTCCCAGCATCCAGACGATCTACGAGCAGGCTTGCGCGAACTAGCGCGGAGGCGCCATGAGAAAGCAAATTCCCATTGTGATCGCCATCGTGATTGTCCTCATATCTGTCTGTTTTGCCTTTGCGGCGGGCGCGATGAATACTCTTGTGCTGCCTAGCTTGATTCAGCCTGCGCGGGGACAGGCGTTCTCAACGCAAACCGTGATTAACAGCGTTAGACCGCTCGGTCAACTCACCACGTATGAAGCGCAGTTCGCTAAAGCGGGCGTATCTGTCTCGTTACGCTGGGGCATTGCAGGCACGTGTTATGTTGGCGCCAAGCACGCCGTGCAAGGCACTGTGCGCGCAGCGATTGATCTCACTAAGCTCAGCGAGCGGGACATTGTCTACGATCAGAGCGCGAAGCGGCTCATTTTGAGCTTGCCATCGCCGACGGTCGTCGCCTGCTCAGTTGATGAAATCATTCAGTACGATGCCTTTGGCGCGACGCCCCTGTGCAACGTGAGCTATGACGAGCTACGCCAAGTGGCGCAGTACATTGCTATCAACAATTTTCGCGATGAAGCACAGCGCAGCGGATTGTTGGAGCGCGCTCAGAGCCAAGCCAAAGTGTTGATTGAGAGCTTCCTACATACACTTCTCAGCAATCTACCTGACCAAGCAGGCGTGAGCGTCACAGCCCAATTCGTACCTGCTGACCAAGTCACTTATGATCGCGCCTGCCACCCAAGCTTGCCGCTCGGTTGGACGTACGACGCCGAGAGAAACATCTGGCAGCGCAACTGATGCCGTGACGTGCTGCGCTGCTCTGCGCTATGCTGCTGGGACTCTCAAGGCTCTGGGAAGCCTCGCTCGACGTCACTTCTGTCTTGTATTCTCCTCAATCTTGACCATCAGCAACAGCATTTGAGCGCTGGCGCGAAGCACAAGCACACGCCCTAAGGCAGCTGACCTGAAAATGAAGGCTCCGAGCGGTGCAGCTACAGCTGTTACGAATAACCAGCATAACCAAGCTAAATCTGATCCAGAAACTGCTGCTGCTGGTACGAATCCGACTACTATACCTATAGCTCCTCCTAGAAGTGTTTCACGCAAAACTACGCCGTCAGCATAACTCAAAATAGCTTGCGCTAAGCCGATAATCGGACTGGGATCGTATGTGTATCTTGCCATATGTACTGCACTCCACTGATAAACGTATGCGTCTGATGTAAGGTACATCTAGCAGGTTTTTTTGTCAATATGTGAAAGCGCACGCCGTCGCCTTGCCCAATCCGACCTTGCCATCACAAGACGGATTGAGAATTGACATTCCGACCACGCAACTCTACGATTCCACTAGCCGAATATTGCACACGAGAGCCTTTCCAATGGTTATGGATGAAAAATCAGCGCAAGTTCTGGAGCTGCCCAAGATCTTGGAGCAGGTGGCGCGCTATGCCAGTTTCTCAGGCGGCGCAGAGCGCATTCGCGCCTTGCGACCAACGAGCGACCTGCGCGAAGCGCTCGATTGGCAGCGCGAGACCGCTGAGGCAGTTGCGCTCTTTCGGCTCAGGAGCGACATCACACTCGGCGGCGTGCGCGATGTGCGCGAGGCAGTTGGACAAGCGGCGCGCGGCATCATCCTCGAGCCGACCGTGCTGCTCGATATCCGCGGCACGCTGCGCCGCGCCACGACGCTCAAGCGCACATTTGCGCGCTTGCGCAACCAATTTCCCACGCTTGCCAGCATCGCTGAGCGCCTTGAAGAATGCGTCGCCTTGCAAAGCGAGATCAGCCGCGTCTTGGATGACGCAGGCAATGTGAACGACGCCGCCTCGCCAAAGTTGGCGCTCATCCGTCGCGAGATGCGCATCGCTATAGAGCGCCTGCAGAGCCGCTTGAACAGCCTGATCAGCAACGCCAACTACGCTAGATACCTGCAGGAGCAGCTCGTGACGCAACGCCACGGGCGTTACGTCTTGCCGCTGCGCGCTGAACACAAAGGCAAGATTCCCGGCATCGTCCACGACCAGTCATCCAGCGGCGCCACGCTCTTCATCGAGCCGCTAGTGACCGTTGAGCTGAACAACGCCGTGCGCGAGCTTCAGCTGGCCGAGGAAGACGAAATTCGCCGCATCCTGCGCGAGCTGAGCGCTCTGGTCAGCCATGAAGGCGAGTTCATCACGCGAACTGTGGAAGTCCTGGCGCACCTTGACCTGATCTTCGCCAAGGCGCAGTATGCCATCGCATTGCGCGCTACAGCGCCAAAACTGGTCGCCTTCCAGCCGCGCGCCGATTCGCCGCACCCCGGTTGCACCATCAAGCTAGAAGGCGCGCGTCACCCGCTGCTCGATCCTGAGAAGGTCGTGCCAATTGACCTCGTGCTTGACGAGAAGACCTACATCTTGGTCATCACTGGACCGAACACCGGCGGTAAGACGGTCGCTTTGAAGACAGTCGGTCTGTTGGCGATGATGGCGCAATGCGGATTGCACATTCCTGCCAATCCGGGCGCCGAGCTTTCGGTCTTCGAAGGCATCTACGCCGATATTGGCGATGAGCAGAGCATTGAGCAATCGCTCTCGACGTTCTCTGCGCACATGACCAACACGATCCAAATCTTGAGGCAGGCGACGCCGCGCTCGCTGATCATCCTTGACGAGCTTGGCGCAGGCACTGATCCAAGCGAAGGCGCGGCGCTGGCGCGCGCGATCTTGCTGCACTTGCTGGAGCGCGGCATCACAACGCTTGTCACAACGCACCATCCTGAGCTGAAGACGTTCAGTCAGCAACATGCGGGCGTGCGCAACGCCAGCGTTGAGTTCGATCCACAGACCTTGCGTCCGACTTATCGCCTGATTATCGGCATTCCCGGACGCTCTAACGCGCTCACCATTGCAGCGCGGCTCGGCTTGCCTGAGTCGATCATCAACACGGCGCGCAGCTTGATCGGCGTGGAAGAGCTTGTGACGGACGAGCTGCTCAACGAATTGCAACAGACACGCGAAGAGACGCGCCGTGCGCGCGAAGCCGCGCTCGCGCAACGCGAAGAGGCGGAGCGTTTGGTGCGCGAGCTGCGCCAGCGCCTTGAAGATGCTGAGCGCGAGCGCCTTGATGTGCTGGCACAAGCGCGCCGCATTGCCGAGAGTGAGCTGGAGAACGTCCGCAAAGAGATACGCAAGCTGCGCCATGCGCTGCAAAGCGCGGGACAATCAGCGGAGGCAGTCAAGCGCCTAGAGGCGGCAGCCTTCGAGGTTCAGCCGAACTTTGAGTCGCCCTCGATCAGCGTGCCAAGCTTGCCAATCGTCGAAGATGCGCCGCCAACCTATCGGCTGGGCGAGACGGTCTGGGTGGTGCCGCTCAGAGCAGAGGGGCAGATCACAGAGATCGGCGCAACTGACGTCGAAGTGACGGTCGGGCGGCTGCGCGTGCGCGCCAAATTCGATGAAATTGAGCGGCGCAGCAAGAGCAGCAGCGCTGCGAGCGAGAAGGGCCGCGAGAAATTGCCTGAGCGCAAGCCGTCGCCCGGCCTAGAGCTGGACTTGCGCGGCGCGCGCGTTGAGGAATCGCTAGCGCGCGTTGAGGAATACCTCGACGCTGCCTACATGGCGGGCTTGCCGTTCGTGCGCATTATTCACGGCAAAGGCACAGGTGCGCTGCGCAAAGCAATCCGCGACGCGCTCAATCGGCACCCGCTCGTCAGCAAGTATCAGCGCGGCGAGGAGAGCGAAGGCGGCGATGGCGTCACAGTGGTCAACCTGATCAGCATGAGCTGATCGGATTGACAGGCGTTCAGGCAGCGAATTTCCGTTCATCTCAGAGAAATATGGATGTGAAAAACGTCGTGAATGTTTTCTCCATCACTCCTCAATGCTTCTCTTTTCAAGCGAGGAATCGCAGCGCTATAATCGGCAGCAGTTAAAGATTTAACGCTTATAGATTTTCCCGCTATAGAGAGTTAGCGAGAATGCCCACCGCGCGTGGGCATTCTTGTTCGACGGCCTAGTCTGATATAGCCTAGCCGAGTCCAGCAGGATCGGCTATGATCCACGAAATTGCCTCTTGACAGATTGTGCCCCATCCATCAGGTCAGCGCGAGGAGCTTTTTATCATGGGCGATGCGCCAACAGTGCCCCCGAAGATTCTCGTGATTGATGACGATCCCGCTCAGTGTGAGATGATCGCTGAGATACTCAGTGGCGCGGGTTACCGAGTCAGGACGGCGCACAGCGGCGCGGACGGCTTGGCGCTCTTCAAAGCGGATCCGCCTGATATGGTGGTGGTGGACTTCGCCATGCCCGCCATGAACGGCATCGAGTTCGTGACGGCGATGCGCGCCATCGAGACGCGCCGCACGCTCGTCTTGATGGTGGCGGGCTACGCCCAGACCTTTTTGGCGGCGCTGGACGCAGCTAGCGGCGTGGACAGCTATTTGATAAAACCGATCTTGAAACATGACTTAGTGACGCGCGTGGCGGATATGTTCGCTGGACGCTTTTAAGGAGCTCGCCAATGCATTTTGAGCTGACTCAGGAACAATTGATGTATCAGCGCGCAGTGCGCGAGTTCTGTGAGGGCGAGATCAAGCCGTACGCAGCGCAGGTCGAGGCGCAGGGCGACCTGCGCTGGGAAGCTATCCGCAAGATGCCGCAGCTCGGTCTGACGGGCCTTCAAGTGCCTGAGGAATATGGCGGCGCAGGTTTGGATACCATTTGCGCTTCGATTGCCATCGAAGAGCTTGGGCGTGTGTGCGGCTCAACGGGGCTCTCAATCTCAGCGCACAACTGCCTGGCTTGCGCGCCAAGCGTCCGCTGGGGGACGCCCGAGCAGAAAGCGCGCTTCCTGCCGCGCCTGACCAGTGGCGAGGTGCTCGGCGCGCTAGCGCTGACCGAGCCAAACGCCGGCTCCGACCTGCTGAGCGCGCAGACAAGCGCCGTCTTGGAAGATGGCTGCTACGTCATCAACGGCACTAAGGCGTGGATCACCAATGCGCGACACGCGCCTGTCATCATCACACTCGTGCGCACGGATAAAGCGGCAGGCGCGCGCGGCTTCACGCATCTGCTGGTCGAGACCGACCGCGAAGGCTTGACCATTCATCCGCCTGAGAGAAAAATGGGCTTGAAGGGCTCGTCCACGCACATGATCAGCTATGATGGCGTGCGCGTGCCAGTTGAGAATGTGCTGGGCGAGGTCGGGCGCGGCTTTTACCAGACAATGGAAACGCTCGACGCCGGCAGGATCAGCATCGGCGCGTTGAGCGTAGGCATTGCGCAAGGCGCATTTGAGGAAGCGGTCAAGTACGCCAAACAGCGCGTGGCGTTCGGCAAGCCGATCAGCGAGCATCAAGCTATCCAGTGGATGATCGCCGACGCAGCCCTAGAGATCGAGGCAGCGCGTTTGATGGTCTACCGCGCGGCTTGGCTGAAAGATCAAGGCAAGCCGTTCACGAAGGAAGCGGCAATGGCAAAGCTCTTCGCCAGTGAAGTGGCAGAGCGCGTCTGCTTTAACGCCATTCAGATTCACGGCAGCTATGGCTACAGCGCTGAGTTCCCCGTCGAGCGCATGTACCGCGATCAGCGCCTGATGAGCATCGGCGAAGGCACTAGCCAGATCCAACGCATAGTGATCGCGCGCCGCGTCTTGCAAGAGATGAGCAGCTGAACGCAGAAGTGTGCTATACTTAGCGTAATAATCGATTGCAGGCGCGGAAAAACCTATGCCAACTCTCTTCTCGCAGGTCGTCTGCCTGAGCTGCGGCCACCAAATGCTCCCCGATCCGATGCTGACGAAGTGCGAGCGCTGCGGCGGTCAATGGCTGGACGCGCGCTATCACTACAGCGAAGTGCGGTGGCAGCAGGGGTTGAGCGGGCGCCCGCTCTCGCTGTGGCGCTACGAGGAATTGCTACCGCTCAGCGATCGGGCGCAGCGCGTCAGCATCGGCGAAGGCATGACGCCCATCATCCGCGCCGAGCGGCTTGGCGAAGTGCTAGGGCATGAGCATATCCTGATCAAGGACGAGCGCCGCATGCCAACCAACTCGTTTAAAGATCGGCAAGGTGCGCTCGTGGTCTCGATCTTGCGGCAGGCGGGCATCAAAGAGTGCGTGTTGGCTTCCACGGGCAATGCAGCGGCTGCCTACGCTGCCTACTGCGCGCGCGCAGGCATCAAGTTGTGGGTCTTCTTGCCGAGCATGGTGCCCGCCGAAAAAATGCGCGAGCTGGGCCTGTACGGCGCTGAGCTGATCAAGGTGACAGGCACGTACGATCAGACTAAGAAAGTGGCGGCCGACTTCGCAGCGCGGCGCAACCTGTACTTCGACCGCGGCTCGAGGGGCATTCCGGGCAAGGAGAGCATGAAGACGCTCGCCTTCGAGATCGCTGAACAGCTGGGCGCAGAGTATGGCACGAACGGTCGCTGGGTGGCGCCTGATTGGTACATTCAAGCGGTCAGCGGCGGCATCGGCCCGCTGGGCGTCTACAAGGGCTTCTTGGAGCTGTATCAGATCGGGATGATCGACAAGGTGCCAAAGCTGGGCATTGTGCAGGTAGAGGGCTGCGCGCCGATGGTGCGCGCCTTCGAGCGCGGCTTGGCGCAAGCAGAGCCTGTGATGCCCGAGACGCTCATCACAGTGCTGGCGACAGGCGATCCGGGCTACGCCTACACCATGCTCTACGAGGCGATCCAGCGGCACGGCGGCGCGATGGTCAGCGTGGACGATGGGCAGGCGTTCCGCGCTATGCGGCGTGTGGCGCGCACTGAGGGACTCAGCGTTGAGCCTGCTACGGCAGTCGCCTTCGCGGGGCTGGAGAAGCTGATCGCCCTTGGCGCTGTACAGCCGCATGAGAAGGTCTTGCTGAACTGCTCAGGGCACACCTTCTCGGCTGAGAAACACATCTTGGAAGATCAATATGTGCTAGAGCTGGAGCTGGGCAGCGCAGCGCCTACGCAACAGACCGAAGGCTTGGGCGCAGCGCTGGAGCGCCTTGACGAGCAGATCACGACAGTCGTCGTGATTGATGACAATCCAAACGATACGCGCTTGGTGCGCCGTCTGCTGCAGGCTCGCAAGAGCTACCGCGTCTTCGAGTCTAACAACCCCGTAGACGGACTCGACCTTGTGCGTCAGCGCCGCCCTGACCTTGTGATCACTGATCTGAGCATGCCCGAAATGGACGGCTTCAGCTTGTTGGAAGCGCTGAAAGCCGACCCTGAGACGGCGCACATCCCCGTCATCGTCTTGAGCGGCAAGGAGCTCACGCCAGCCGATAAGGCGCGCCTGAGCGGACAGATCGAGTCGGTTTGGTTGAAGGGCAGCTACAGCACGCGCGAGCTGGTGGAGCACGTGGTGACCACGCTCAAAGATCGTCCTGCTGAAGCGCCGCTCAGCCGCGCGGCTGACATACAACAGCCGATGGAAGGCGCTTTCAAAGTGCTGATTGTGGACGATAACCCCTACGACGCGCGTCTGGTGCGCCGCATCCTAGAGGCGAGCCGAAAGTTCAGCGTGAGCGAAGCGCGCACGGGCGAGAGCGCGCTGAGGGCGATGCGCGAGCAGCCGCCTGACTTGGTCATTCTGGATATCATGTTGCCCGATATGAGCGGCCTAGACGTGCTGCAACGGATGCGCGAATTGGCGGAGCTGCGCAACGTGCGCGCGGCAGTCATAAGCGCCAAAGAGCTAGGTGAGGCTGACCGCTCGCGGCTGCGCGATGCTGTCTTTTGGCAGAAGGCGACGCTCGACCGCAAGCGCTTGGTCGAGGCGGTTGAGGAGCAGATCAGGCAGCCGCGCAGCGTCTGAGCGCCCGTGCTATCACTCAGACGCCAGATACTCTTTGATGTGATGCTGCACAGCGAAAGCAGCTGCCTCAGCGCGGTTGGAGAGATTGAGTTTGCTGAGCAGATTGCTCACATAATTGCGCACTGTGCCTTCGCCCAAAAAGAGCCGCTTGGCGATCTCGCGGTTGGTCAAGCCATCGGCGATCAGCGCCAAGACCCGCATCTCTTGCGCCGTGAGTTCGGCGAAGAGCGCCGCTTCCTTGTTCTTCTCGGCTTGGCGCAGCTCGCGGAAAACAGTTTCGGTCATAGCAGGATCAAGCGCCGACTCGCCGCGCGCAACAGCCTCAATGGTGCGAATCAGCTCATCGCTGCCGATGCGCTTCAGCACGTAGCCCGAGGCGCCTGCCCGAATGGCGGCGAAGAGCAGCTCATCTTCTGCATAGCTGGTCAGCATGATGACGCGCGTGCCGGGCAACTGTTGGACAATCCTCTGGCAGGCTTCCACGCCGAGCATGCCGGGCATTCGCACATCCATCACGACCACATCGGGCTTGTGCAAAAGCGCCAGCTCAACCGCTTCTTCGCCAGTGGCAGCTTCCGCTACCACCTGCAAGTGCGTGTGCTGTTGAAGCAGGGCGCGGATGCCCATCCGAACCACTTCATGATCGTCAGCAATCAGGATGCGAATCGATCGAGGCTTCTGGCTCATGGTGTCCTCATCACGGCTCTCCAGTCAAGGAATTGATATGGCGCCGCTTGAACAGCACGCAGCGCTCTCCGAATCTCTACAGCTTTGGATAATTTTATAACTGGCGCTTGGGCGAAAATTAGGGACGAATGTGAGGAATTTTAGGTGATGAACTTCGCTTTACAAGGCATTTCGCGGCGAATGCGCTAGGCTTGCTAGCGAGGTGAGCGGGCAATGGCAGATGATCCTATGACACAGGATAAGGGTTCTCAGACGGACTACAGCGAAGCGAAGCTGAACGCGCTCAGCGAGGCGGTGCGCGCCGTCGCGGCTGAGTTCACGCTTGACCGAATCTTGAAGCGCCTCGCCGAGATCGCGGCGCGCATGATCGGAGCGCGCTACGCCGCCTTCGGCGTGCCTGATAGCATGCAAGGTCTGGCTGAGTTCACGGTCTACGGCATGACCGAAGAGGAGATCGCGCTGATCGAACATCCCCCTGAAGGACGCGGCTTGTTGGGCGTCTTGCTGAATAGCGAGCATCCGATCCGCTTGCCGCGCCTGCAGGATCATCCCAAGTCGGTTGGTTTCCCTAAGAATCATCCGTATATGACGCGCTTTCTCGGCGTGCCAATCGTCTCTAAGGGGCAGATTCTCGGCTCGTTCTATCTGTGCGACCGGATTGACGGGCAGCCGTTCAGCGAAGATGACGAGCGCATGATCAGCTTGCTGGCTGCGCACGCCGCCATTGCCATCGAAAACGCCAAACTTTCTGAGCAGCTGCGCCGTCTCGCCGTGCTGGAAGAGCGCGACCGCATCAGCATGGAGCTGCACGACGGCATCATTCAGTCCATTTACGCCATCGGCATCAAGCTCGAGCTGATCCGCATGAACGCGCCTGAGCAAGCTGAGCAGATCGCCGCCGTCAACCGCGATTTGAACCGCGTGATCGAAGATTTGCGGCGCTATATCCGCGATCTGCGCGTCGGCGTTGAGATGAGCATGAGCTTGCGCGAGCAGATGAACGACCTAGCAAGACGCTTCCGCGAAGTCTGCTCAGCGCGCTTGGTGATGGATATCTCAAATATCACCAACTTGAACGAAGATCGGCTGCATGCGCTGCTGCAAATCACGCGCGAGTCGCTCTCCAACATTGTGCGGCACGCCGAGGCGACCGAAGTCTATGTGGACTTGCATGAGACGCCGACGCACGTCACGCTGGTCATCTCGGATGATGGCAAAGGCTTCGATCCGAAGACGACGCCGCCGGGCATCGGCTTGCGCAACATCAGGCAGCGCGTGCGCCAGCTGGAAGGCATAGCTGAGATCGAGAGCCGTCCTGGTCGCGGCTGCACTATCACTGTCATGCTGCCCAATCCATCAACGCACAGCTGAGCCGCGCAAAAGCAAGCCGAGCGGGTTCTCAAGCAAAGCTCTCAGACGTTTGAGAAAACGCGCCGACGTCGTGCTGCGCATGGCGCGGAATTGGCGGCGCGTATGGATCGTATCGTACAGCCTTGCCTGCAATGACGTGCGCTTGCCATGCGGCGCGCTCAGGCGGGCAGGCGCAGTCCCTGCTATGGCTGCCAAGGAGCAGATTCTGTGGCACAGCCGCAGAATACGCTATACTGATGGCGATGCCGCTGCAAGAAGATCTTTCACGCGCCATGACCGACCACCTGCTGCGCACGCCGACTCTGACGCGCGAGCATCTGCTGCGAAACAACGGCGCGCCGCTCGATCTCGCTTGGATCGAGAGCGTGCGGGTCAATAGGAGCGCTGTTGAGCGCCGCGCTGCCACGCTCGTCACGCGCCGCACTGTCAAGCATGTCTGGCAAGCAGCGTGGCTCTTGCGCGCCATCACCTTCCTCGATCTGACGACGCTCAGCGGCGACGACACGCCGAGCAACGTGCAGCGCTTGTGCGCTAAGGCGCGGCAGCCTGTGCGCGCCGATCTGCTAGCAGCGCTCGGCGCAACTGAGCTGCCTGTGCAAGTTGGCGCCGTCTGCGTCTACCACAACCTGATTCCGGCCGCTGTGGAAGCCCTGCGTGGCACGCGTATCCCCGTAGCAGCCGTCTCGACAGGCTTCCCCGCAGCGCAAATTCCGTTGCGGCTGAAGTTGGAAGAGATTCGCGAATCTGTGGCGGCAGGCGCCGCAGAGATAGACGTGGTCATCTCTCGCGCGCATGTCCTGAGCGGCAATTGGCAAGCGCTCTACGATGAAGTGCGCGCCTTCCGCGAGGCGTGCGGCGCAGCACATATGAAGGTCATCTTGGCAGTTGGCGAGCTAGGCACGTTGCGGCAG
>JAGHYP010000053.1 GCA_017743585.1 Chloroflexota bacterium | reverse complement strand
AGATGTGTATAAGAGACAGATGCACGCCGTCTTGCTCAATGCGCGCCTGCGCTGATGGCGGCATCTGGCGCGGATTGGCTACAAAGGCGTTGAACAGATCGGTCAAGAAGCGGCGCGCTTTCTCGCCCATGCGCACAACGCGGTAGTGGCAGTACAGATTGTGATAGAGAAAGTCCTTCAGCTGCCGATTCATCCGCTTGAACGGTTCAGAGTGCGTGACGACGTTGTACGGCAAGCGTTGAATATCCTCTGGCGTCTGCGCGCCGCTCGCCCGAATGGCAGCCGCAGTGGCGTCAATCACGTCCAAGTTCTCGATGTGAATCAGACGGCGGACAATTTGATGGCGCGTCACGTCGTCCAGCTTGCCGCCTCGCCAGCCAATTTCCGCTGTCACGCGCTGCCACAGCTCAAGCTCAGCCAGCTGCTCAGGCACGATTAAGCCCGAGCGCAAGCCATCGTCAAGATCGTGGGCGTTGTAGGCGAGTTCATCAGCTGCGTTGGCGATCTGCGCCTCAAGGCTGCCGCGCAGATTCGAATCGTAGCCCAAGAGACTGCTCAGATCGTACTCGGTCTCGTGCTTGGCAATGCCTTCCAAGAGTTCATAGGTCAGGTTCAGGCCTTGCCAACCCTGATAGCGCGTCTCAAGCACGGTCACAATGCGGTAGGTTTGGTGATTGTGATTGAAGCCACCGTGCTCGCGCATCAGGGCGTCTAAAGTGAACTCGCCTTGGTGACCGAACGGCGAGTGACCGAGATCGTGTGCGAGGCAGATGCCCTCCACCAGGTCTTCGTTCGCGCCGAGCGCGCGCGCAATGCTGCGCCCGATCTGCGCCACCTCGAGCGTGTGAGTCAGGCGCGTGCGATAGTGATCGCCCTCATAATTCACGAAGACTTGGGTTTTGTACTCAAGGCGGCGGAACGCAGTCGTGTGCAAGATGCGGTCGCGGTCGCGCTGGAAAGCTGTGCGATACGCGTCGTCAGGCTCAGGGTGCTGCCGGCCGCGACTGGCGCGGCTGCGTATCGCGTACGGTGCGAGCAGTTGCTCTTCCAGCTCTTCCCGCTTCTCGCGGCTGATGAGCATGATGATTTCCTCATCGCCTCACGTGCGCTTGTAAAGCTAAGACTTTATAGAGGCGCAGCGCGCTTGTCAAGTGGCTCAGCGTAGCAATGGCGCAGCAGCGTCATTGCCGTCAATGGCGCGCAAGCAATTGTGTGGCAACTGTGCAGGTAATAAAGTCAATAAAGTCAACTAGATTTTGCAGCACAGCCCGAACTCGTCGGGCGCGCGGTGTTGCTTTTGAGAGCGCTGGCGCATCGCGCGCTCAGATGCTCCCAGAGAGCTTCCGCAGCGAGACGTTCTTCTGACGCGCTACTGCGCTGCAATGCGCGTGCCAAGCGCCAGATCGCCGCGCAAGGCTGCTGCAATCTGTCCCGCTTCGCCGCAGCCCATGATCTGAACTTGCAAGCCCGCCACGCGCTCGGTCAGCGCTAACATCGCCTTCACCTTGGCCGCCATGCCGCCCGTGACATCTGTGCCGTCTGAGCCGCGTAGCGCCGCGGCGATCTCAGGAAAATTCTGCGGCGTGATGCGCGGAATGACTCGCCCCTCGGCGTCGTAGACGCCATCTGTCTCGCCCAGTAGCAAAATGCGACTCGGTTGCAGGCGCTCAGCGAGGTAGAAAAAGATCGCCTCTGTGGAAAGAATCGTGCCGCCTCGCACGTCGTCAAAAGCGACGTCGCCGTGTACCAACGGCACCAGCCCCCGCGCCAGCGCGCGCTCGATCAGCTCGCTCTTCATGCTGACCAGCTCTCCATCAACGCAACGCGCTGAAGCCGACGGCTGAAAGCCGAGCACTGGCAAGCCCGCCGCGCTGAGCGCCTCCAAGACCAAGTTGTTCAGCCGACGCGCCGCAAGGCTTACCGCGGCGAAGCCGCGCCACTCAGTCGCCGTGCGCACGCCGTACACAGTGCCATACTTCTGCGCTACAACGTGTCCAAACGAGCCGCTGCCGTGTCCGATCAGAAGCGGCCGCTCAGGCGTATAGGCTTCCGCGATCTCAGCGGCAGCGCGCGCCATGATCTCAGCGCGATACGCCTGTTGTCCGCGTTTATCCGTGATGAGCGAGCCGCCGAGCTTTAAAAAAGTGAGCATCTCGCCTCATGTCAGCTGCATCAGCCACGTCTGTGCTGCACCTGCCGAGCGCAGCGCCGCTGCAATCGAGGGCGCGAGGTCAGGCTCGACTAGGGCGATCAGGCTGCCGCCGCGACCGCCGCCGCTCAACTTTGCGCCATACGCGCCGCTATCGCGCGCTGCTGCGCACAGGCGATCAAGGTGCGCCGACGAGACGCTCAAAGCGCGCAACAAGTCGTGATTTGCGTTCATCAGCGCGCCAAGCTCTCTCGGCGCGCCGCCTGACTCGATCAACGCGCGCGCCGTGCGCACAACGTCGCCGATCTCGCCGATGATCGCGCCGTAGCGCGCTTGGTCTCGCATGTAGAGCTGGCGCACATCGCTCACTGTCTCGCGCGTGGAAGCGCTCACGCCCGAATCAGCTACTAGGAAGGTCAGCGGCGCGCCGATGCGGAAAGTCTCAGGCGGTGTGCCGCGAACAAAATACACAGGCTGCTCATAGACAATCACTGTGTTATCGACGCCGCTTGGCGTGCCGTGATGCAACCGCTCCGCTTCGTAGACCAAGCTATTGAGCGCTTCGCCTGAGAGCGGCGCGCCAAGTGCCGCGCTCAGCGCGCGCATCAGGGCTGTGCTGACCGCGGCGCTGCTGCCGAAGCCGCCGCCAATCGGGATGCTCGAGCGCAACGCGAGCGTCAAGTCAGGCGGCGGCTTGTCGAGCGCTTTCAGGACGAGCTGCGCGGCGTAGACGAGCGCGTCATCGGGCGTGCCGTCGTCGAGCGAGACATGCAGGGTCAGTCCGCTGGCAGCGCTGATGATGCTCAGGCCGCTGCCGGGCGGCGCGGGCATCGCGGTCACTTGCGCCTGCAGAGCCTTGAACGGCGCCGCAATGGCAGGCTCGCCGTAGACAACGGCATGTTCGCCAAACAGGATGATCTTGGCAGGCGCACTGTAGGTCTCCATCGCTCACCGGATGCGATCCAGCCATGGCGGCAGGTAGATGAGCGCGCTGACCACCAGCAGGAATAAGATTGTTGTGATCAGCAGCGGCTTGTCTTTGAAGAGCAACTCATCGGGCGCGCTGCCTTCGCCTTTGACGTGAATCAAGTACAGGTAGCGGAACATGCCGTAGAGCGCGAAAGGCACGCTCAGCAGCATCAGGCTGCCTGTCAGATTGGTGCGCGCTTCAAAGGTGTAGAGTGTGTAGCTGATCAGCGTCGCATTGGTCACCATGCGCAGCATGTCGTCCAGCAGCTGTAAGTTGTAATCTTTGTAGGTCGTGCGCACCTCTTGCGCTGCCCCCGCCAGCATGAGCAGCTCTTGGCGGCGCTTGCCAATTGCTAGAAAGAGCGCCAACGCGCCGACCACAACGTACAGCCACGGCGAGAAATTGGTGACGTTGATCACGACCACGCCGGCGACCACGCGCATGATGAAACCGCTCGCCACTGTGACTACGTCCAAAATGACCACGTTCTTCAGATAGAACGAATAGGCGAGGTCTTTGGCGTAGTACGCGATCAGCACGAGCGCTAACGGCACGCTCACAAGGAAGGCAACGACCAGCGTGAAAATCGGCAGGCTGATCGCTGCGAAGAGCGCGATAGGCATCGGCAGCTGCCCCGAAGGGATTGGGCGATGCCGCTTCTTGGGATGCAGCCTGTCGCGCTCGATGTCCACGATATCGTTCAGCACATAGACTGCGCTCGACATCAAGCAGTAGAGCGCAAAGGCAGCCGAGACGCGCATCAGCGCGTCAAACTGCCCAAGTTGCCTATCGAAAAGGATTGGGATGAAGACAAACAGATTTTTCGTCCACTGACTGGGACGCATGGTGCGGATCAAACCGCGCAGCCAAGCCGGAAGCAATCGCCACGCCGCTCGGATAGGCGCGGTTGTGAGGGTAGCAGGTTTTTCCAAGCGTATCTCGTCCTTGAGCTGCATTTCAGCGTTCAAAGTCAGGAATTATAGCAGAGCAGCGCGTGCGCAGCAGTGGGCAAATGAGCGCGCATATGCGAACTTTATCAGTTAGGGAGCGGAAAAATGACCGTTGTGAGCAACTCTGAGCGCGTCGCTGTGCTGTACGACGGGATGTGCGCCCTGTGCGTGAACTCCGCGCGGTTGTGGCGCATGCTGGATTGGCGCAAGCGCCTAGAATTCATAGATGTGCAAGATTGGGAGCGCGTGCAGCAGCGTTTTCCGCAGGTCGAGCGCAGCGCGGCGCTTGGCGCCATTCACGTCATTGGCAGCGATGGCGCGCTGTACACGGGTTACGACGGCGTGCGCTACATGGCGCGCTTCGCGCCGCTCTTAGCGTGGCTGACGCCGCTCCTGTATCTGCCGCCAATCACGTGGCTGGGCAGGCGCGTTTACGCATGGATTGCGCGGCGGCGCTATGCGATCAATCGGCTGTTCGGGCGCGCCACCTGCGATGAAGCTTGCCGCCCGCCTAGCCGCCCGTGATCGCGGCGCGCACGTCGTGAAGCACGCCCTCAGAGTCGGCGACGGCGAGCGCATCGAAGAGACGCGCCGCTAGCTCGACTAGACCCGCGCTGTTGTTCACTCGATAGGCGAGCCGATACGCCGTGATGGCTGCCTCTAAATTGATAGCGCGCGGGCCGGAGCCGAGCAGCGCCAAGCCGCTGAACGCCAAGCCTTGTGCAGTCAGCGCATCCTGATTGTTCGGATTGTGTTCAAGCGCCTGACGCGCCTGCGCAATGGTTTCTGTGAACGCTTCTTGCGCCGCGGCGTCATCGCCTTGCCGCACTGCGATTACGCCAAGCGTGCTCAGCGCGTTGTGGTTGTTCTGAGGCGTGTTGTACAGCAGCGCGGCCTCGGCTGCAGCGCGCGCGCGCTCTAAATCGCCCTGAAATAGATAAGCGCGCGCCAACGAGACGTTCTTGTAATTCTTGCCGCGCGCTGAGCCGCTCTCTTCGTCCAGCTGCAAGCCGAGCTGCAGGTTTTGAATCGCCTCGGCGTAATGCTGACCGATGATCAAGGCGTCGGCAAGGCTGCCCAAGCGCCGCGCCTCTTCCACGCGGTTGCCCATCTGCCGCGCGATCTCGAGCGCCTGATCGTGCAGGGCAATGGCGCGCGTCACCTGCCCGAGCGAGGCGTAGACGTTGCCAAGATTGCTCAGGCAGAAGCCTTCCATGCCCAGATCGTTCAGCTCGCGCGCGATCTGGCGGCTCTGCTCGTAGCATTCGAGCGCCTTGTCCATTTGCCCAAGATAGGCGTAGCACGTGCCGAGCGAGGCGATATTGAGCGCTTCAGCGTGCCTATCGCGCTGATCGCGCGCGATGACCAGCGCCTGCTCGTAGTATGGCACGGCGCGCAGCGCCTGACCGAGGTTGACGTAACGATTGCCCAAGTTGGTCAGCCAGACGCCTTCGTTGACTCGGTCGCGGCTGCGCCGCGCGATCAGCAGCGCGCGCTCTTGGCACGCTATCGCCTTCTCCATCTCGCCCAAATAGGCGTACGCGCTGCCCAGCTCGCCAAGATTGCCCTGCGCCAATTTCGGATTGTCCAGCTTATCCACAAGGCGCTCGCGCAGCTCGACGACGATGCGATGATGCCCCCAGCGCAGCAGGTAGTTGAACGAAATTTCATTGAGCAGCTCAGCCGCTGTCTCATAATCTTCGCCTTGCACACGCAGCTCGAACTCGGCCAGCTGCGGCGCGATATCTTCGAGGCTCTGCCATTCTCGGCGCGGCTTGCGGCGCGTTTTGAAGTAATCCGCGGCGCGGTTCAGCAGAGTGTAGCGCGTGTAGAGCGGCGCGCCACGCTCGTAGCGATCGGAAGGCTCGCCGGGCGCTAGCGTGGCAAGGACAGCTTGCCGCGCCTGTTCATTCAGCACATAGTGGCCGCGCTCGCGCCGCACCAAGCTCGGATAGTCGCTCGCCAGCTGCTCGAGGCGACCTTCGGCGCGAATTGAGTCGAGATTCGGCAGGAACGGCTGCAGCACATAGCTGATCGCACGTCCTGTGACAGGCAGATTGAAGATGGCGAGCGCCTGCAGAATTTTCCGCGCCTCTGCATCCAGCCGCCTGAAGAGCTGTTCGAAGTCCATAGCGCGCCCCACATGCGCTGAGCTAAATTTCTGAATTAAAGTATGTGCGTATCCGCAATTTCGGTCAAGAGCGCTTGCTCATGCAGCCGTTGTTATGGTACACTTGTGCTATGCAAACCCTCAAGCAGACGCTCGCTGAATACGAGCCTGAGCTTTTGCGGATCATCGCAGATCGCTGGGATGTGGACTTGCCGCGCGATCGGCGGCGCGCGGTCGCTGCGCTCAGCCAAGCCATGCTCGACCGCGAGAGGGCGAGCGCTATCTGGGCGCGTTTGAGCGATGAGCAACGCGGCGCGCTGCAGGCGCTGCTCGCCGCAGCCGATCGCAAAATGCCGTCCGCTATGTTCAAGCGCCTCGCCGGCGAGGTGCGCCCAATGGGCGCTGACCGTCTGGTGCGCGAGAAGCCGTATCTAGCGCCCGTCAGCGCCGCTGAGGCGCTCTACTACCTCGGCCTGATCGCTTACAGCGGCGGACAAGCCTTCGTCTACGTGCCAAGCGACTTGGCGCCGCTCCTGCCGACCGAACGCACAGGTTACGATTTGAAGCCACCAGAGCGCAGCGAGCCATTGCCGAGCCTGCCAGAGCCGCAAGATATCCGCCCCGCCGATACGTCGCTGGTGGACGACCTGACCACGTTCCTGATCCACTGCTACAACGAGGATGTGCTGCTGGTCAACGAGTCGCTCTCCGACGAGGCGCGCATGGCGCTAGAGCCGTACTTCATCGGCAAGGTGGACGCAGTGCGCATCGCGCTGATAGTGAATCTCGCCTTCGAGATGGGCATCGCGGCGCTGGAAGAGGAGAAGATCAAGCCTGTGCCTGCCAAGGCGCGCCTCTGGCTTGATTCGCCGCGCCCTGCTCAGGTGCGCGCCTTGGCCGAGAGCTGGCAGAGCAGCCGCCGCTTCGATGAGCTGCTCTTCGTGCCAACGCTCAGGGTGGAGCGCACGGGCACATGGCAAAACGATCCGCTCCTAGCGCGCCAAGCCATCTGCAACTATCTTGAGGGCGTGCCACCGAATGGCTGGTGGGCAGTGGATGAGTTGGTGGAGACCATCCACGAGGAAGAGCCGGACTTCATGCGCCCCGACGGCGACTATGAGAGCTGGTACATCCGCGATGCAAAGACCAACAAGTATCTGCGCGGCTTTGAGCATTGGCACGCTGTGGATGGCGCGCTCTTGCGCTTCATCTTGACCGCGCCGATGCACATGCTCGGCCTGCTGGATATCGCCGAAGGGGGCAAGTTCTGCCGCCTGACGCCATACGGGCGCGCGTTGATCGGCAGAAGCGAGTGGCCGAATCCGCCGCCGAACACATCGCGCGAGGGCGTGCCGATCACAGTAGACGCCGACGGCACTTGCCGCGCCATGCGAGCCACCAATCGCTACGAGCGCTTTCAGCTGGCGCGCTTCACCAACTGGATCGGCGGCGTCTCGTCAACCGAAGGCTATCGCTACCTGATCACGCCTGAGAGCGTGGCGCGCGCCAGAAAGCAAGGCGTGCGCATTGATCAGATCATCACCTTCTTGCAGCGCGTCAGCGCTAACAACGTGCCAGAGACAGTGATCAACCAATTACGGGCATGGGCAGCCGCTGAGGCGCAAACTGCCTCGTTAGAGCAGCTCTGGGTGCTGCGCCTGCCAAGCGAAGCGCTGCTGGATAGCCTGTTCGCGCTGCCCAAGGTGCGCCGCTACTTCGGAGCGCGTCTGGGCGCGCAAGCAGTGGTGGTGCGCGCCGATCAGCGCGAGGCGCTGCTCAAGGTGCTGCGCGAGAACAACTTACAGGTGGAAGTGAGTCCATCTGAATGACTCATCCGTTGGCCGAGCGCGCTTGGCAGCTGCCCGAGTCCGAGCCATACATCGCGCCTGACGTGCTGGATGCCTGCGACTCGGACGCGCTGATCGCCGCCATCCTGCTCAGGCGCGGCTTGCGGCAGCCGAACGAGATCCGCGCCTTCCTCAAGCCTGACTTTTACACCCCTGCTGCACCTGAAGCCTTGCCCGATCTGGCCGCCGCTTCTGCGCTCTTGGCGCAGACCATTCAGCGCGGCGGCAAAATCCTGATCTGGGGCGATTTTGACGTAGATGGTCAGACGGCGACCGCGCTCCTAGTGGACGCTCTGCGAAGGCTCGGCGCGCAGGTCGCCTGTTACATACCGCAGCGCGCCGCTGAGTCGCATGGCATCAAGGTTGAGCGCTTGCAGGCGCTCGTGAGGCAGCATCAGCCCGACCTGCTGCTCACCTGCGATACGGGCATCAGCGAGTATGAAGCGATAGAGGCAGCGCAGGCGCTCGGCCTGCCTGTGATCGTCACCGATCACCACGAGCTGACCGATCAACTGCCGAAAGCGCAGGCCGTTGTCAATCCGAAGCGCTTGCCGCTCGGGCATCCGTTGCGCACTCTGCCCGGCGTCGGCGTCGCCTTCAAGCTGATGCAGCACTTGTTCACCACGTTCGAGCAGGCGCGCCACCTCAGCAGCTTGCTCGACCTTGTGGCGCTCGGCATCGTGTGCGATGTGGCAGAACAGGTCGGCGAGACGCGCTATCTCTTGCAGCTCGGCATGGATCGGCTGCGGCTCGCGGCGCGAGTTGGCATTGAGGCGCTCCTTCAGGCGGCGAACGTGCCGCCCGAAGCGCTGACCGCTGAGCGGATCGGCTTCACGCTCGGGCCGCTCCTGAACGCCGTCGGCCGGCTTGGCGACGCAATGCTGGCCGTCGAGCTGCTCACCACAAAAGATCGTCCGCGCGCCGCGCAGATAGCGCGGGTGCTGGAGCAGCTGAACCAAGAGCGCCGCGCGCTCGCCAGTCAGGTCGAAGAGGCGGCGGAAGCCATGCTCGCAGCAGAGCGCGCGCTGCTGAAAGATGCTGCCGTCGTCCTGTATCATCCTGAATGGCAGGTCAGCGTGCTTGGCGCAGTCGCCGGCGCGCTCGCTGAGCGCTATGCGCGTCCAGTGGTGTTGCTTGGCGGCGCGGGGGAGGTCGCCAGCGGCTCAGCGCGCTCGTTCGGCGGCTTAGATATCCACGCTGCGCTCGCGCAAGCCGCTGACCTGCTACGCAGCTTCGGCGGACATCGCAGCGCGGCAGGCCTCTCGCTCCCCCCTCAGAACATCCCTGCCCTGCGCGAGCGCCTGAGCGACGCGCTGCGCAAGCAACGCCCTGAGACGGACTTGCCGCCGCTCGCCATTGACGCGCTTTGCAATCTCGCCGATCTCGATCTGAGCTTTGTCGAGCGCCTGCGAAAGCTCTCGCCATTCGGAGAAGGCAATCCGCCTGTTGTGCTGGCGACTCCGAACTTGCACGTCAGCCACGCGGCGACCTTCGGGCGCGAGAACAAGCATCTGCGCCTCGTAGTCGAAGACGAGAACGGCGTGGCGATGCCGATGATCGTCTGGCGCGGCGCAGATTTGCCTGTGCCAGATGTTTGCTTCGACGCCGCCTACACGCTCGATCTCGACCTGCGCGGCAACCTAGAGGCTGTTTTAGTCGGCTTGCGTTTGCGCGGGCCGATTGTGGTTGAGCGCGAGAGCGCGCTCAGCATCCGCGATTGGCGGCGCGCGCCTGAGCCATTCGCCTGCCTTGAGGACATCTTGGCAGAGACGCCTGAGGCGCAAGTTTGGGCAGAGGCGTACAACCGGCGCGATTTTCCGCGCTTTCGGCGGCGCGCCGAGCTGAGCGCCTGCGCAACGCTGGTCATCTTCACTGCGCCGCCCGACCTTGAGACGCTGCACAAGGCGTTGGCAGCTGCCGCGCCGCAGGTGGTGCATGTGATCGGGGCGCCGCCGCCCGCGAGGCGCTTTGAGGATGTTTTGCAGCAAGTGGCGCGCGCCGCCAGGAACGCGCTAACGCATTTGGACGGCGCGGTCAGCTTGGACGCGCTCTGCGGCGCCGCAGCAGCCAGCCCTGACTTTGTGCGCAAGGCGCTCGCTTTCCTCGCTGCGGAAGGTTGGCTGCGCTACACTGAAGACTCGGCGCAGGTCATTCATCTTGCGCCCTCGCAGCGCTCGGCAGCTGCCAGCCGCGCCGAAGCGAGCGCGCTATTGGCGCAGCTGCAAGCCGCCTATCAAGAGATGGAAGCCTTTCGGCGCTACTTCAGCCTGATGCCCCTCAAAGCGCTGCTCAGCGCGCCTAATTCGCGATCAGCGCCTTGAGATCGGCGGCGATCACCTCGGGCGGAGTGCCATAGCTGTAGATGCGCGCCAGCTCGCCTTTCGGATTGACCAAGAAAGACGATGCTGTGTGGTTGATCAGGTACTCAGCCTGCGTGCCTTCAGGCTTGACGATCTCATAGCGCACGCCAAGGGCTTGCGCCAGCGGGCGCACGGCGTTCTCATCGCCTGTCAAGCCGAGAAAGGTCGGATCGAAGTTGGCGAGATAGCTGCGCATAACAGCGGGCGTATCGCGCGCGCCGTCCACGCTCACGAACATGAACGCGACCTCATCCGCCTGCTCGCCCAGCGCGCGTTTGACCAGCGTGAAGTTGGCGAGCGTGATCGGGCAGAAATCGGGGCAGTGCGTGTAGCCGAAGCTCAGCACTGTCCAGCGGCCGCGGAAGTTTTGCAGCGTGAACGGTCGCCCGTCTTGATCGGTCAGCGTGAAGTCGGGCAAGGCGAGAGGCGGATCGAGCGGGCGGACGCCTTCAGGGAGTGGCGTTACAGTCGGGGCGGGCGTTGGGGCAGGCGCGCACGCGCTCAACACGAGCAAGATGGTCATCATGAAAGCTGATAGCCTCATCAGGTAGCTCCTCTAGCTCTCTCCGAACGCCATTGATTGCGCTCTTTAGCGCCGCAAGCTTCGCAGAGCGATACTCACAGGCGGCTTCGCTATCGAAGCGCCTCACGGACTTGGCGCGGCAGCCGGCGCGGGGTTGAAATCCGCGGGGCAGCTTGTGAGCGTCGGCTGCTCAGGCACTTCGAAGCCAAGCACTTGACTGATGAATTGCGCCTTCAGACGCTCGCGTGCATCCGTCCAGTGGCGCGCCAGCGCTTGTCGCGCCGCCTCTTCTTTGAAGAAGCGGAAAGCGGCTTGCTTGATCTGCTGAGGGTCAAAGGCAGTGCCTGCGAAAAGCGCGCGCCTAGTTTCAATGCGCATTGTATCCGTGTTGATCTCGCAACTCAACACGCCAACTTGCCGCGTCTGCAGGTCGGCGCCGAGCGCCACGCGCACTTCGCTGGTCACCTCAGCGCGCTCGCCGTATAGCAGCGCGAGGATGCCCATGTCGCGCTCGACGTTCACCTTCGCGCTCATCACCACTTCGTAGGTGATCAGCTTCAGGCTCGGATTGCCTGTGATCTGTGCAACAAAGGTATAGATGCTATAGCCTGCCTGCTGCGCAGCCGATAGCATTTGGTTGAAAAAATTCGGCACGGCGAACGAGGCAGCCATGCACAAGCCGAAGATCACGGCGATCAGGATGACGATGGCGCGAAATTGGCGGAAGATGAACAGAAACGGCGATAGACAGCCTTTCACAGTTCGCACCTTATTCGCTCCTTATGCCCCTCGCTCATGTTGAAGTCAGTTTACTGCATTCAGCGGCTGAGCAAACGCCCTCAGTTGCGCAGCGGCTTGCCTGTGGTCAGCATGTGCTGAATGCGCTCGAGCGTCTTCGGCTCGCCCAGCAAGCTGAGGATCGCCTCGCGCTCCAGATCGAGGAAGTGCTGCTCGTCAACCCAAGCAGGCGCGCTCAGGTCGCCGCCGCACAAGATGTGCGCCAAGTGCCGCGCTAACTTGGCGTCGTGATCGCTAGCATATTTGCCCTGATGCAATTGGTAGATCCCCACCTGCAGCGCCGCTTTGGCGTCGCGCCCTGCCGCATAGAGCTTGTGCGGCGGCGTTGGCACGTAGCCGTGCTCCAAAAGCTCCAAGACCGTGCGCTTCGCCTCTGCTAACAGCCGCGAGCGATCCATCACAATGCGATCTTCGCTGCGCAAGAAGCCCATCTCGCGCGCTTCCATTGCGCTGTTGCTCGTCTTCGCCAGCGCCAGCTGTTCGAAGGCTTTCTGCAGCGGCGGCAATGGGTCGGCGTTTTGAATCTGCATGGCGGGCGTGATGATGCGCTTGACCATCTCCTTCATGCCGCACCACGCCGGTATCAAGCCGACTCCGACCTCGACCAGAC
>JAGHYP010000052.1 GCA_017743585.1 Chloroflexota bacterium | reverse complement strand
GACCTTGAGGCAGGGCGAGTCGCGGCGCAGTTGATCGACTCAGTCCAGCGTTTCCGCCAGACGATCTACGCGGATTACACTGGCGATTGGTCTGCGCTCGGGCGCGAATATCTGCAGCTCGCCTCGCAGCGCCTGTTGCCATCTTTGCACGTTCAGAGCTGGCAAGACGAAGAGGCGGACGCGATCCTGCTGATGCCCGCCAGCACGTTTTTGCTGCGCAACCGCGCGGTGGATTATCAATTCTGGCTGGATATTGGCAGCAGCGGCTGGTTCGCGCGCCTTGAGCAGCCATTGACGCATCCGTATGTGCTGCGCCGCGAGTACCCGCCCGACCGGGTCTGGACGGACGACGACGAGGCTGAGGCGGAAGAGGTGGCGCTCTATCGCGTGGTGATCAATTTGGTGCGGCGCTGCCGCAAGCGCGTTCACATCGGCATTGCGGAGCTGGGCGAGAGCGGCTTCGAGCAGGAAGGCAAGCTCTTGCGCGTTGTGCAGCAGTTGCTTGCCGGGAGCGCGGCGCGCGAAGATGCAGCGCGCGAGGGGAACACATGAGCGACGCCGAGCCAATCCGCTTCCGCCCTGAGCAAGAGGCGATCCTGAACTATCGCGGCGGCAAGCTGGGCGTCGCCGCTGTGCCGGGCAGCGGCAAGACCTTCATATTGGCGCACTTGGCGGCGCGCCTAACGCTGCGCCTGCTCCAAGAGGCGCGCGCTGACGATCAGCGCGAGGTGTTGGTGGTCACGTTTGCTAACGCGGCGGTCAACGCTATCCGCGCCAAGATCGATGGCGAGCTGAGACGGGCTAAGCTGCCCGTCGCGTTTGGCTATCGCGTGCGGACGCTGCACGGCTTAGCGCACGATCTAGTGCGCGAGCGTCCGGCTTTGGCGGGCTTGGCGGAAGATTTCAAGATCGTCGATGAGCGCGCTGCGCAGAGCATCCGCGAAGAGGTGGTGAGGGCTTGGCTGCGCAACAACGGAGTCGGCGTTTTCGCGGATTACCTCGACGCGGCGCTGCGCGAGTCGCCCACCAAGCTCGCCTTTCTGTTGCGCGATGAGGAAAGATTGCCCAAATTGGCGCAGAGCCTTGCCGAGCAGTTCATCCGTCAGGCGAAAGATCGGCGCGCGACGCCGCAGATGATTCGCGCTAAGCTCAGCGCGCTGCCCGATTCGGCGCTGCCGCTAGTGCGCTTTGGCTGCGAGGTGTACGAGCAGTATTGGCGCGCCCTCAGCTACCGCGGCGCAGTGGACTTCGACGATTTGGTCATGTTGGCGCTGCACGCGCTGGAGCAGGACGCCGCTTTCCTCGCGCGGCAGCAAGCGCGGTACGTCTACATCCTAGAGGACGAAGCGCAAGATAGCAGCTTGCTGCAAGAGCAGATGCTGCGCTTGCTCTCGGCTGAGCGCAATTGGGTGCGCGTTGGCGACCCGAATCAGGCGATCAACACGACCTTCACCACAGCCGATCCGAAGCACTTGCGCGCTTTCCTTGAAGAGCCCGAGGTGCGGAAGCACACGCTCAGCGTGGCGGGGCGCTCCGCCGAGCCGATTGTGGCGCTCGCCAATTATCTGGTCAGCTGGACGCTGAACGAGCATCCGAATCCCGCCTTGCGCGATACGTTTCTAGAGCAGTACATCCAGTTGGCGCCGCCTGATGACGCGCAGGGCAATCCGCCGCCTGAGACGGCGCAGATTCACATCGCCTACAGCCCCGGCAGGCACTACACGCCCGATGAAGAGCTGGACATGGTCGCCAAGGCGCTCTACAGGTGGCAGCAGTCCGATCCGGAGGAGACCGCGGCCGCGCTCGTGCCTGATAATCAGCACGGCTTCAAGCTGGCGGAAAGGCTGCGCGCGCTCGGCGTGCGCTATGAAGAGCTGCTGCGCAGCACCTCTTCCACGCGCGAGACCGTGCGCCGCCTCGAGCTAGTCCTGCGCTACCTCGCCAAGCCGATTGAGCCGAAGAGCGCCTCGCGGCTCGCCGATCTCTACCGCGACGTGTGGTGGCAAACGCACTTGGGCGCTCGGCTGGGCGATGAAGGCGAGCCGTGGTTGAGCGAGACGTACAAGCGCCTTGCCGAGCTCAAGCGCGTGGAGCGATTCCTGTTCCCTGAGCAAGGCGTTTTGCTGACCGAAGCGCTCAATCTGCCCGAAGATGAGGCGCTAGAGCCGCTCTATCTCGATCTCGAGGCGTTTCGCGAGACCGTTCAGCGCTGGCTGTGCGCCGCGCACCTGCCGATCGACCAGCTCGTGCTGACGATTGGTCAAGATATCTTCCATAAGCCGTCTGAGATCGCGCTCGGCTATAAACTATCAGGGCTGCTGCGCAGTTTTGCCGCTGAGATGCCAACAGCGCGCTTGAGCGAATTCGCCGCCGAGCTGCGCCGCATCAGCGATAACGAGCGGCGCTTCATCGGCTTCGAAAATGAAGAGGTCGGCTACACGCCTAAGAAAGGCGTCGTGACCGTTGCCACGATGCACGCCGCCAAAGGGCTAGAATGGGATTGCGTCTATCTGCTCTCTGTGAACGACTATAGCTTCCCTTCAGGCTTGCCTGAAGACCACTACCTTGATGAGAAGTACTTCATCCGCGATTCGTTAAACTTAAGTGCTGAGGCGCGCGCGCAACTGGAAGCGCTGCTCGCGGGCGCGCCATACAACGAGGGCGAGGCCTCAGCGCAGGCGCGGCTGGATTACGCCGCTGAGCGCTTGCGCTTGCTCTACGTCGGCATCACGCGCGCCAAGCGCAAGCTGATCATCACCTGGAACACTGGTCGCTACCACCATCAGGGTCGGGTGCAGCAACCTGCGCAGCCTCTGCTCGCCTTGTACTCGTTTTGGCGTCAGTAAGCGGCGTGGATATGACAACATTGCTCAGGAGTCAGCGTATCGCATGAAGAACATCACAGTAATCGGCGTTGGCTATGTTGGCTTGGTGACCGGCGCCTGCTTCGCCGATCTGGGCAATCGCGTTGTGGGGCTCGATATCAACGAGACGCGCATTGAGAACTTGAAGCGAGGCATCATGCCGATCTATGAGCCGGGCTTGAAAGAGATCGTCGAGCGCAACACCAAAGCTGAGCGCTTGCGCTTCACCACTGACTACGCCGAGGCGCTGCGCGACGCCGAGTTTGTCTTCATTTGCGTCGGCACGCCTGAAGGCGTGGACGGCGAGGCTGACCTGCGCTACGTACGCATGGCTGCTGAGTCGATCGCGAAAGTCATGGATCACGAGATGATCATCGTCAACAAGTCCACTGTGCCTGTCGGGACGGGCGATTGGGTCGCGAATATCATTCGCGAGCATCAGCCGCGCCCTGTGCCTTTTGCTGTGGTCAGCTGCCCAGAGTTTCTGCGCGAAGGCTCTGCCGTGCGCGACTTCTTCAATCCTGATCGGACAGTGCTTGGCTCGACGGATAGAGAAGCGGCGAACAAGGTGGCGCAGCTGCACTTGCCACTGCGCGCGCCGATCATGATCACCGACCTGCGCACTGCTGAGATGATCAAATACGCCTCGAATGCGTTCCTCGCCACGCGCATCAGCTTCATCAACGAGATCGCCAACATTTGCGAGGCGCTCGGCGCGGACGTGAAAGAAGTGGCGCAAGGCATGGGCTACGATAAGCGCATCGGGCATCACTTCCTAGAATCAGGCATTGGCTACGGCGGCAGCTGCTTCCCGAAGGATGTGAAAGCGCTCGCCTACATGGCGCAAGTGCATGGCACCAATCCTGAGCTGCTGCACGCTGTGATGAGCATCAATCAGATGCAGCGCAAGCAGATCATTATCAAGCTGCAAGACCTGCTGGGCGATCTCAACGGCAAGACGATTGCGATCTTGGGCTTGGCGTTCAAAGAGAACACGGATGATATCCGCGTCTCGCCCGCGCTAGAGATCGCTCAGATGCTGCACGATCTGGGCGCCACAGTGCGCGGCTACGATCCAGCGGCAATGGAGAACGTGGCGCGCGCTTATCCGTTTGTGCAGCTCGCCGCCGATCCGTATGAATTGGCCCAAGCTTGCGATGCGATCGTGGTCGCCACGCCTTGGAACGAATTCAAGGGATTGGATATGGAGCGCATTGGCAGCGTCATGCGCCGAAAGGTTATAGTGGATGGGCGCAACCTGTATGACCCTGAGCGGCTCAAGGCGCTCGGCTTCATCTATCGCGGCGTGGGGCGCGGCTACAACGGCGCTCTGGACTCACAAAAAGGCTGAGCGCGGCTGGGTTTTGGGTTTCGGCTGCCTGTAGCATCGCGGGCAGCCGCTTCCGCGCCCTGATTGAGCTTGATTGAGCCTGATTGAGCTTGCAGACACTCGAACAGAGGCGACCTGCAAATGTTGATCACAAACGCTACGCTTGTCAATTGGACGCCGCGCCAAATTTTGCCCAATCACGCGCTGCTCATCCGCGACGGGCGCATCGCAGAGATCGGCACAACGGCTGAGCTGACGGCGCGCCACCCTGAGCAAGATCAGCGCGATGTGCGCGGCAAGCTCGTCTTGCCCGCCAACATCTGCGCGCATACGCATTTCTACGGCGCGTTCGCGCGCGGCCTAGCGATCCCAGGCGAGGCGCCGCGCAACTTCCCCGAAATCCTCAAAAAGCTGTGGTGGAACCTGGATAGAGCGCTCACGCTGGAGGACGTGCGGCTCTCGGCGCTGGTCAGCCTTGTGAATGCGATCAAGCACGGCACGACTTTGCTGATCGACCATCACGCCAGCCCGAATGCTATCGACGGCAGCTTGAGCGCGATCGCGCAGGCCGTGGAACAAGCGGGCGTGCGCGCCGTGCTGTGCTACGAGGTGAGCGACCGCAACGGTCAGGAGCAGGCGCAGGCGGGCATTGCTGAGAACGTGCGCTTCCTGAAGGAGGTTGGCAAGCATCCGCGCATTCGGGGTGCGTTCGGCCTGCACGCCAGCATGACGCTCTCCGATGAGACGCTCGCCGCGTGCGTGCGCGCCATCGAGCCTTTTGAAACAGGCTTTCACATCCACGTGGCAGAGCACGAGGCGGATCAAGAGGATAGCTTGAAGCGCTCAGGGATGCGCGTGGTGCGCCGCTTGGAGCGCGCAGGCATCTTGGGGAAGCGCACCATCGCTGCGCACGCCGTTCACGTTGACCCGTGGGAGATGGAACTGCTGCGCCAATCGGAGACGTGGGTGGCGCATCAGCCGCGCAGCAACATGAACAATGGAGTCGGCGCGATGCGCTTCGATGACATGCTGCGCGGCGGCGTGAAAGTCTGCTTGGGCAATGACGGCATGGGCAATGCGATGTTCGATGAATGGCGCGCCGCGTATCTGCTCCACAAGGTTGCCAATCGCGATCCGCGCGCGGCAGATGCCGATTCGGTCGTCCGAGTCGCGGTCGATCACAACGCTGCGCTGGCAAAAGTTTTCTTCCCCGATGAGACGTTCGGCGCGCTCACGGAAGGCGCGGCCGCCGACCTGATCGTGCTGGAGTATCATCCGTTCACGCCGCTCACAGAGGTAAATCTGCCTTGGCACGCCATCTTCGGCTTTGAGTCATCGGCGATCACGGCTACCATTGCCGCAGGCGAGATTTTGATGTGGGATAGGCAGCTGCTCACGCTGGATGAAGCGGCTATCGCTGCAGAGGCGCGCGCTAGAGCGCCGGCGGTCTGGGAACGCTTCCGCGCGCTGGCGACGCCCTAAGAGTCGCATCGCCTGCGGCGAGCTGACTCTTCGTCGCCCCAGCTCTTCAATCGCCCTCCAATCGCCTGCCGCGCAAGGCGCTGCGTCATCGCTCTCGCCGCTCTGAGCGCTCAAGTGGCGCTTATTCAGCTCAAGTGGTGCTTATTCAGCTGAACGGCGCTCAGCTCAGCGGCATTAAGCGTTCCAAAAGTTCAAAAGTCAAAGATGAAGCGCGGTACAACCGCGAAAACGTTGTTTTTCGTGCTACACTGAACTTGTGGAAGCGTTGAAAGAGTGTTGCGATGATAAAGGTCCTGACATGCGCATTCTGATCGTTGAAGATAACGCTGTTTTCCGCGAGACCGTGCGCGATTTGCTGCGCGATCTGGGCTACGAAGTGCGCGGCGCGCGCAGCTACCGCAAGGCGGTCAAGCGCCTGACGCACCACAGGTTCGATCTGGTGCTGAGCGATATCGAGCTTGGCGATGGCAGCGGCTTCGACGTGCTGCAATTGGCGCGCCAAACGCATCCTGAGTCGCGCGTGGTGCTGATGAGCGGCGACGCCGATCCTGAGACCGTGCGAGCGGCGCTGGCATCGGGCGCAGTGCGTTTTTTGCCCAAGCCATTGACCTTGGGCGCGCTGTTGGATGCGGTCAAGCTGGCGCAAGACCAAGCGCCTGCGGATTCAGATAGCGCCGAGCGGCCTAGCGGCACTGCAGGCCCGCCTTAAACTCTTCGTACGTGCGCGCGTAGAAATTGCCGCCGCCCCCGCAGCGGATGTTGAAGTAATAGTAGTCGTGCTGGGCAGGGTCGAGCGCCGCCGCCAAGGCGCTCAGCGACGGACTACAGATCGGCGATGGCGGCAAGCCGCGATTGCGCAGCGTGTTGTAAGGGTGCGCTTGGCTGAAGTCAATTTTGCGCGCGGGATACCACCACTGACCTGCCCTGCCTAAAGCGTACATCATGGTCACGGTCGCGCCCAGCGGGCGCCCGGCGGCGAGTCGGTTGTGAAAGACGCCAGCGACCATGCGCTGATCGGCTGCATTCCAGCTCTCGCGCTGCACAATGCTGGCGAGCGTCAGCGCCTGCCAGAAACTCAAGCCGCGCGCGGCTGCCATGCTCTCATAAGCTTGCGGCACATTCGCGGCGAAGTTCGCCAAGATCAGGTCGCGGAACTGGACGGCGTCCATCTCGGGCGTGATGGTATACGTGCCGCTCAGCATATAGCCTTCTAAGTTGCGGTCGGCGGGCTTGCTGCGCAAGAACCAATAGTCGGGCAGCGCGGCAGCGGCGCTGGTCGCCGCCAGAAAGTCGCGTCCGCGAAAAGCGGCAGGCAGCTTGTCGATCTGCTCAGCGATCTGCTCGAGGCGGACGCCCGGGCGGATGGTGATCTTGCAAGGACAGCGCGAAGGGCGCGGCGCTTTCTCAGGCGCGCCGCTCGGATCGTCCAGCTTAGGCGCGTTCTCGCCTGCTCCGGGCGGCAGGAAAAGCACCTGACCGATGCGCAGCAGGTGGCTCGTCAGGCAATTGGCTTGTTTGATGGTCGCCACGTCCACGGCGCCATTCGCGCCTAGCACAAAGCCGAAGAGCGTATCGCCCGCCTGCACGCGATATGGCTGCCAGCCTTCAGGCGGCGCGCAGGCGCCAGCTGACGGCGCGCTCGGCGGCGGTGGAGTGGCAGTTGGCAAGAGGCGCGGCGTGGCTGTGATCAGGATGTAATTCGGCGTGACGCTCAGCGTCGGAGTCGGCGTGTGCGTTGCGGTTGGCGTCTCGCTAGGCGGCGCGATGAGCGGGACCGGCGTGGCAGTGCTGCGCACAGCGAGCGCAGTCGGCTGCGCAGGCGTCGGCGAATGAACTGTGCGGCCGATCAGCGCGGCAAGCGCAATGGCAGACGCAATCAGCAGACTGACCGCGCCAAGCGCTGCCCTCCAAGCGCCAAGCCGCCGCATGGCTCAACCGAGCTTGTAGCCGATCTTGCGCAGCAAGCCTTTGCGCCAATTGATGCCTTCGTCATCTTCGATGCCCTTGCTCTTGAAGCCGTCAATCACGCCGAGGATGCCGCGCCCCTGCTCGGTCTCTGCCACGATCACTTGCGTCGGATTGGCGGTGGCGCAATAGATGCGCGCTACCTCAGGCACGCTCTTCAGGCTATTGAGGATGTTGATCGGATAAAACCCTTGCCCTAAGAACAGGATGAAGCAGTGACCGCACGCCAGCGCCATGGCGTTCCGCTGCGCTAGGGCGATCATCTCATCGTCTGTGCCGCTCCAGCGGACAAGGCAAGCGCCAGATGCCTCGCAAAATGCCAGGCCAAAGCGGATGCCCGGCACAGTGCTGACCAGAGTCTCGTGGATATCCTCAACGGTCTTGATGAAATGGCTCTGCCCAAGCACAAAATTGATGGTCTCGGGCTTCTCAATGGTCACGACCGAAAGTTTGAGTTCCATGTGCGGCTAATCGCCTCCTTTTGCGCGCCGATCATACCGCCTTGGGCGCGGCAAGGCAAACCGCCTGCGCTGTGCAGCGCGTCAGACGCTGGTGGCCTGTGCGTCGCGCCCGTTGAAGGCGGAGACGCCGAGCCAATCGTAGAGCTGCTGGCGAATGCTCTCGGTCAGGCGCAAATTGATGCTGAGATGCCCTGTTGCATCAGCGACGATGGTCAGGCGCAGCAGCAAGCTGCCATCTTTGTGCAAGCCGAGCGCTAGGTAAGCGTGGCTTGTGCCGACCTGCCGCGTGGTCAGCGGGCCCTCTGCAGCGGTCAGGCGCGTGATGGCGCGCATCAGGTCGTCATAGCGCGGGCGCATGGCGATCTCAAGCGGCCCGTAGCTGGCAGAGAGCGTGACGTAAGCGCCTTCGCGGCGCACGGCCAAGCGCGGTTGATCGTCATCAGCGGCGCTGAGGGAGATCACCATGCTCTCTGAAGCGGAGTCAACCCTAGCTTCATCTAAAGTCTGGAAGTTGCGCATACAAGCCGACTCCAATCCGATATGAGGTGGCTAAAATTGGCGTGAAGTATAGCACGAAGCCGCGCGCTTGCGAGCGGATATGGGCAAATTGCTAAAAGGGCTGCATTGCGCTGCAGAGGCAATCCTCTCTGCGCATGCGCAGCGACGATCTCTGCCACGCGCTAGACTTCGGGCGCGAGCGCGTCGGTCTGCAGCAGGCGCTTGCGCAGCGAGCAACGCTTCCGGGCGCTGGCGAGCGACGCTCTTCGGGCGGCGGCGGGCAAAATGCGCGCCTACGAAAATGAGACTTGCAAAAAGCGCCGCTTTTGCGAAACTAGTGTCCGTCGTTTCAGTGGATAAGGCTGAATCGCATGACACGACTTGTGATCGTTGAATCGCCGACCAAAGCGAAGACCATCAGCGGCTTTCTGCCGAAAGGGTACACTGTGCTTGCCAGCATGGGTCATGTGCGCGACCTGCCCGAGTCGGCGAGCGAGATACCTGCCGCTTACAAGCACAAAGAGTGGGCGCGGCTCGGCGTGGACGTGGCGAACGATTTCGCGCCGCTCTACGTCATCCCGGCGCGCAAGCGCAAGGTGGTGCAGGCGCTCAAAGAGGCGCTCAAGACGGCCGAAGAGCTGATCCTCGCCACCGACGAGGATCGGGAAGGCGAGAGCATCGGCTGGCACTTGCTGGAAGTCCTGAAGCCCAAAGTGCCTGTCCGCCGCATGGTCTTTCACGAGATCACTCAAGAGGCGATTCAAGCGGCGTTGCGCAATCCGCGCCAAGTGGATATGCGCTTGGTGCGCGCCCAAGAGACGCGCCGCATTTTAGACCGCTTGGTTGGCTACACGCTCTCGCCATTGCTGTGGAAGAAGATCGGGGTCGGCCTTTCGGCAGGGCGCGTCCAATCTGTGGCAGTCCGCCTGCTGGTGCAGCGCGAGGAAGAGCGCCGTCTGTTCCGCTCGGCAACGTACTGGGACTTGCGCGCCACGCTGGTCACGCCTGAGCAGCCTGATCAGCCGTTTGAAGCGACTTTGCAGAGCGTAGGCGATCTGCGCATGGCGACGGGCAAAGATTTCGATGAGCGCACGGGGCAGCTCGCCGAAAGCGAGCGCAAGGTGCTGGTCTTGGATGAAGCGGCTGCTCAAGCGCTCGCCGTGCGGCTGCGCGCCGGCGAATGGCGCGTCGCTGAGCTGACCGAGCGCCAGCAACGTCAAGCGCCGCCGCCGCCTTTCACCACCTCAACCTTGCAACAAGAGGCGAACCGCAAGCTGCGCCTTTCCGCCAATCAGACCATGCAGATCGCGCAAAAGCTCTACGAAGAAGGCTACATCACCTACATGCGCACGGACTCAGTCCATCTCTCGGCTGAGGCGATTCAGGCGGCGCGGCGCGCCATTGTCGAGCGCTATGGCGAGTCTTTTCTCAGTCCCAAGCCGCGCCAATACACCACCAAGAGCAAGAACGCGCAGGAAGCGCACGAAGCGATCCGCCCTGCAGGCACGCAAATGCGCACTGCTGAGCAGCTCGGCTTGAGCGGCGCAGAAGCCGCGCTCTACACCTTGATCTGGATGCGCACCATCGCCTCGCAAATGGCGGACGCGCAAATTGTCACCCTCAACGCCGCGATACAGGTCGCCGATGCGCGCTTTCAGGCGAATGGGCGCCGCATCGAGTTCCCCGGCTTCCTGCGCGCTTACGTGGAAGGCTCTGATGATCCTGAAGCCGCCTTGCAAGACCGCGAGACACTCTTGCCGCCGCTCGTCGTCGGCGCGCCGCTCACCTGCCTCCGCCTCGAGCCGATCAAGCACGAGACGCAGCCGCCGCCGCGCTACACAGAAGCCTCGCTCATCCAGACCCTTGAGCGCGAAGGCATCGGCAGACCCAGCACTTACGCCTCGATCATCAGCACCATTCAGGAGCGCGGTTACGTCGTCAAGCGCGCCAATCAGCTCGTGCCGACCTTCACTGCCTACAGCGTGAATCGGCTGCTCGAAACGCATTTTCCTGACCTCGTGGATACGCAGTTCACGGCGCGCATGGAACAGACGCTTGACGACATCGCTGAAGGCAACGCCGATTGGCTGCCGTATCTCAAAAATTTCTACTGCGGCGAGAACGGCTTGGAGAAACAAGTCGAGCGCAAAACGCAGAGCATCGATCCACGCACGCTGCACGCGCTCAGCCTTGAGCCGATCAGGGCACACGTCCGCATCGGCAAGTATGGCGCGTATCTTGAGCAACTTGCCGAGCCTGAGCCGCTGCGCGCCTCCTTGCCGCCTGACCTGCCGCCTGCCGAGCTGAATGAGGCGACCGCGCTGCGCTTGTTGCAACAGAAGGCGCAGGGCGGCAGCTTGATCGGCTATCATCCGCAGACAGGCAAGCCGATTTTGCTGTTGGAAGGCCGCTACGGCAAATACGTGCAGCTGGGCGAGGGCGAGAAGCCGAAGCGCGTCGCGCTTTTGAAAGGAATGCAGCCTGAGCAGGTCACGCTTGAGGTCGCGCTCGGCTTGCTCAGCTTGCCGCGCGCGCTCGGCGTCCATCCGCAGACGGGCAAGCCGATCAGCGTAGGCGTGGGACGCTTCGGGGCGTATGTGCGGCATGGCGATGAATTCCGCTCGTTAGAAGCATCCGACGATGTGCTGAGCATCACGCTCGAGCGCGCGCTCGCCCTGCTCAGCCAGCCGAAAGGCGCGTCGCGCGTCCGCAAGCGCGCGGCGCCGCTGCGCGAGCTGGGCGTGCATCCCGAAGATAAGCAGCCCGTTGCGCTGATGGACGGCCCGTATGGCCCGTACATCAAGCACGGCGAGGTGAACGTCAAATTGCCGCCTGAGCTATCGCCCGAGACCCTCACCTTAGCGCAGGCGCTGCAGCTCCTAGCGCAGAAGCGCAAGCAATCGCAGCGCAGCGCAGAAACTGCCTCGACCAGTGCCGATAGGCCGCGCAAGTTGAGAAAATCGAAGGGCGCTGCCTAGCTCAGCGCGCGTACTCGCGGATGAAAAAGTAGACGGTCATCGCGACGCCGACCGCGATCACGAAACGACGCACAACCTTCGGCTCAAGGCGCTGCGCGTAGGCCGCGCCGCCGTAGCCACCCAAGATCGCGCCGAGGGTCATGATCAGCGCGTATTGCCAGAAGATCGTGCCTGCGATCGCGAAGCGCAGCACAGCCACGCCGTTGATGAAGGTCGCCAGCAGCACTTTCAGACCGTTCATGGCGTGAATGTTGGTCATGCCCGCCAGCGCAAGCGCCGCCAGCATCAAAATGCCGATGCCGCCGCCGAAAAAGCCGCCGTACGTCGCGATCAAAAACTGCAAAATTGCCGCGATCACAGCTACCACAATGCCGCCGGCCGCCAGTCGCCTGCCAAAGCGCAGGCGCAGCGCTTGAATCAGGTTGCCGCCGAAGGCGAAGATGGCGACTGCGAAGAGCATCAGCCATGGCAGCAGCCTATCGAAGGTCGCTTGCGGCGTGCGCAGCAGAATCTCAGCGCCGAATAAGCCGCCGAGCAGGCTGGCCAGCGCGAGGAAGATCACCAAGCGCCGATCTTGGCGCGCCAGTTCGGCGCGGTACGCGCCAACGCTGGCGAGCGAGCCGGGCCACAGCGCCATTGTGTTGGTCGCGTTGGCGTTGATCGACGGCACGCCGACGCTGACCAGCGCAGGGAACGAGATAAAGCTGCCGCCGCCAGCGACCGAGTTCAGCGCGCCGCCTAAGAAAGCGGCCGCGAAAAGCAGAGGTAGCTCCATAGCTCATTCAGGATACCTAAAATTCCCGTTCGGCGATTGGTGGCTCGCCGAAGAGCGAAGCAGTGTGCATGATCGCGTCCTAGAACGTATGGTTAGGCTTAAGCTCTAGCACAGCGCGCCGCTCTACACCATAGCTTGACTCGCCGCCTGCGCTTGCATTATAGTCTAAGGCGCAGTGGGCGAGGAAAGATTTGCGTCATGACCGCCGTTCGCACGCCTGCGATGGCGTTTCATTGGAATTGGCTCGGCTTGCTGGAGAGCATTGTGCGGCACTTGCCGAACGCCTGCGCATGGCGCAAAAACGGCGCGTTGATGGTGCACACAGGCTGGCAGTTGGCTGTTTTCAATGGCGCAGTGCTGGAGCGCGCCGAGACGCTGACCGCGAGCAATTTGCCGAGCTATGCCGAGCCATTC
>JAGHYP010000051.1 GCA_017743585.1 Chloroflexota bacterium | reverse complement strand
GCCTGAGCTTGAGGGCAGAGGGCCTGCAGCTGGACGCGACGCTGCGTCGCGTCCAGCTGCAGGCCCTCTGCCCTCAAGCTCAGGCCAAGCGCGGCAGCAGCCAGCGCATCAGGCGGAAAGCCGAGCGCCGCCAGCATCTCGCGGATACCTTCATAGCGGATATCGGCCGCAAAATGCGGCGTGTTGAAGAAAGCGAAGCCATCGTAGCTGCGCTCAGGCAAGGCGTCTAGCGCCGCGACAAACTCGGGCTGCGCGGCGAGTTGTTCGGTCGGGTAGAGCGGCGCGCTCGGCAGGCTGAGCAGGATGATGTGTTGCTCATCAATGCTCAGCGTTTTGAAAAGCGAGGGCTGCTCAAAGTAGCAGGTCGTCTGTTGCTCGGTCGCTTGGCAGCGCAGTCCCGCCAGGCGCTGCAGCGCGGGCAGGATCGTCCTGCCGAAGCGACCGAGACTGTGTCGGATCACCGCGCGCAGCTCGGCGCGCTCGTCATTCGCTATCTCTGAGTCCGCCAGATATGCCGCGCCGCTGATGCTGAGCGCGGCGAACTGAGCGTTCACCAAGCGCGCTAAGCTGTAGACGCCCTCGCCGAGCAGGCCGTCCACCAATTGTGAGAGCTGAACGCGCTCGGCTGTCAGGTCGCTCGAGATGGCGATGCTGATCGCGTTGAGCTGGTCAGCGAAGGGCTGATCAGTGCGCACAGCGATGAAGATCTCGGCAGGCGGAAATAGCGCAGCAATAGCCGTCACGTCGAGCGCTGTGCGCTGCGCCGAGACGCTCGGCAGGCCCGCTAGGCTCAACGCGCTGCACAACAGAAGCAGGATACACTTTCTCATACGCCCTTCTCAGCACTGCGCAAGGCAAGCGCCGGCAAGATGGTGAGCAGCACAATCAGCGCTGCGATCAACGCCAGCTCGCTGATCGTCTGCCGCGATGCCATCACGAACGACTTGTAAGTGACCTCGGGCGGCAGCTCAATCGGCAAGTGACCTGCCTCAAGGCTGCGCACGAGGAAGCGAATGCGCGCTTCTGAGAGCGCGCTGACCGAAGCGATCACGAGTGAGCCAGCCGCCATCCGCACGCCGAGCAGGAAAGACGCCATCATGCCGTACGATTGCGCCGCCGCCAGCGGTATCGCCATGATCGGCGAGAAGACTGTGCCGATGCCTGCGCCTGCCAGCGCGCTGAACGCGCCTACCCATAGGCTGATCTCACCGCGCACGCTCAAGCCTAAACCGGTGAAGCCGATCATAGCAGCGCCTAATCCAATCAGGATCGTGCGCTGTGTGCCAAGTCGCTCTCGCACGCGCGCGCCAAGCGCTGTGAAGATCGCTAGAGCGCCTGAATACAGCAAAAGCAGCGCTCCAGCGCTCAGCGCCGCGCCTTGCAAGGTTTGATCGCGCAACGGCGGCAGCAAAATGCCGATGCCTAAGCTGCCTAGCGCGTTCACGTTCGCCAGCAGCGGCAAACCGACCAGCATCAAGAACAACGAAAAGCTGGTCAGCGCGCTGATCAGCAAGCAGGAGACGACGCCTGCTTTGCGGAAAACTGCCAACTCCAGCAGTGGCGCGCGGCGCTGAAAACGCTCGACGACGGCGAAGAGCGCTACAGCCAACAACGCACCGCCGAAGTAGCCTAGCGCTTCATCGAGCATCTCGCGCCTCGCTTCGAGCCGCTCCAGACGCGCCACACCTAAGTTGAAACTGATGAGCGCGCCTGCCAACGCAAGCGCGCCAAGCCAATCGAAGCCCGCTTCTTTGTGACGCACTGCGGGCAAGGCGCGGAAGGTCGCTAAGAGCGCGCCCAGCGCGATGATCAGGCTGAGTGCGAATAGCGCACGCCATGGCAGCCATTGCACAGCCAGCCCGCCGTACAAGCCGCCTAGCAACACGCCGATCACGTCCACTGCCCCGATGATGCCGATGGAGCGCAACGGATTCGGGAATAGATCGCACATGGTCGCGATGGCGATCGCAGGCACAGCGCCCGCGCCTGCCCCCGTGATCGCGCGCCCGAGCAAAATCAGCGCATATTCTGAGATACGCACGCTGCTCAGCAGCGGCGCTGTGAGGATCAGCGCCGAGCCCGCCGCATAGCACAGCATGGCAATCCCAAAGGCCGCGCGCCTGCCCAGAAAATCTGAGAGTCTGCCGCCGATGAAAAGGCCGAGCGTATAGGCGGTCAAATACACTACGATGATGTTCGCGCCTTCCGGTATACTGACCTGTAGGTCGAAGGTGACCTGCGCGATGAATGCCGCGATCATGGTCAGGTCGAGCGAGCCCGCCAGCGTTGGAATCGTCAACAGCAAGCGCACCCGCTCAGGCGTCACAGTCCGAGCGTCAGCAACGCGACGCATGGTTTGGCTCATGAGCGCACTTTGATCGCGTTTTCACAATGATGAAGTATACACACTTCGAAGCTTCGTGCTGCAAGCGCGCGCCATTGCGCAGAGGTCGCTTGGCGGCAGGGCAGCATATCGGCTGCGATCCGTCGAGGAGTGGCTTCGCAGGTCATAGCGCAAGCCTACAGCGCCTGCGCAACCTACGTTAAGGTTCAGCGAGAATACCGCATTTTGGGGTGACAAAGGCGCGCGAAATTCTGTACAATGGTAAGCAATAGCTCAGGCCTAAACGGATGGCGGGTATCTTGGTGAGCGATCCAAACCTAGCGTATCTGTTGCTCGTCGTCGGGCTATGGGCGAGCGTCTTCGGACTATACGTTTCCGGCACGGGCATTGTAGAGCTGATCGCCGCGATCGGGATGGTTGGCGCGCTGCTGGCGCTGGCGGCGAATCCTGCCACGAACTGGATATTCGCAGTGCTGATAGGCGTCGGCGTGCTGAGCTACATGCTATTGCCGCTCTATCGGCGCGAATGGGCGCGCTGGGCGCCCTTAGGACTGGTGCTACAGACGATCAGCAGCTTTTTCCTATTCACAGATACGGTCGTCTCGCCCGTGCTGATCGGCGTGACAGCGGCAATTTCGTTCGGGCTGTATCAGTTCGTGTTGCTGCCGTTCTATCGCAAGCAGGTCAGCCAGCCGACGGTCAGCGAGGATGAGCTGATCGAGGGCGCGTGCGGTTACGTGGTCAAGCCGCTCGATCCCGTCGGCACAGTCAACGTGAACGGGGAACTGTGGACGGCGTACAGCGCCGAGCCATTGCCAAGCGGCACATATGTGCAAGTTATCTCTAAAGAAGGCCTGCGCCTGTTGGTAGAGCGCGCCAAGCCAAAGCGCGCGCCGCGCTTGGCGCAAGCAGAGGATGCCGAGGCGTCGCCCGATCTGCCGCTTAGGGCGCCGCGTGAGGAAAATGACAGTCTCGTCTGAGAGCAAACGCTGGAGGAGCAAGGTATGTCGACCATTCTGATAGTAATTCTGGCACTGCTCGCTTTGGGCTTTGTGTTGCGCTCGATACGCATTGTGCCAGAGTACGAGCGCTTGGTGATCCTAGCGCTCGGTCGCTTTGCTGGCGTGCGCGGCCCCGGCATTGTCTTGGTGTTGCCGTGGGAAAGCGCTACTCGAGTGGATTTGCGCGAGCGTTTCCTAGCAATTCCGCGGCAGACCGCTATCACCAAAGATAACGCGCCAATCTCAGTAGACTTTCTCGTCTACTACCGCGTGGTCGACCCGAAGCGCTCAATTCTGATGGTGGATAACGTGGTGAGCGCCTCGCTGAACATCGCCACGACGACCCTGCGCGCTGTGATCGGCGATATCACGCTGGACGATGTGCTGGCGAAACGTGAGGAGATCAACGACAAGTTGCGCGTCAAGCTGGATGAGATCACAGTGCGCTGGGGCTTGAAGATCACGAGCGTTGAGATTCGCGAGATCGAGCCGCCGCGCGACGTGCAAGAGGCGATGAATCGCCAGATGACAGCTGAGCGCACGCGCCGCGCAATGGTCACACAGGCGAGCGGCGAGCGCGAGGCAGCGGTTATGGTGGCAGAAGGTCAGAAGCAGGCTGAGATTTTGAAGGCGGAAGGCGAGAAGCAAGCGGCGATCCTAAGGGCGCAAGGCGAGCGCGAGGCGCAATTGCTGCGCGCGCAAGGCTTTGCGCTGGCGCTGCGCACGATCTACGAACAGGCGCAGCGCGTAGACTCAAACACAATGGCGTTGCAATACATGGAAACGCTCAAGGCGCTCGGCGCCGGCGAATCCACCAAGTTCGTCTTGCCGCTGGAGTTGACGACGTTAGCGCAGCAGGTTCTGGCTACGATGACGCAAAATGCGGGCGCCGCGCCCGAAAACGCGCCGCCTATCTCCGAAGCCAGCCGCGTCATCGAGCAACAGTGAACCGCTCAGGCGATCTCCTCGGGATCAGGCACTATCCCGGCGTCTAGCACTTCAGAGTCAAGCAGCTGGGCAGTCTGCGATTCCAGCACATGATCGCGCCATGCAAACGAGCCGCCGCGCGTGAATAGCACGCGGTCGCCGCTGGGCGCATCGAGCCGCTCGTCGGCAGCCAGCAAGGCGCCGGCAGCGCGTAGCGCAGGGAACAGAGGCTGCAGGTAGGCAGTCGCGTCGTAGGCAACAATCGGCTGCGAGCGGCTGCCGCTGAGCAGCATGTGCGCTACAGCGCGCACGATCAGGTCGTGATCCGTGTCGTGGTTGACGCGGACAATCATGTCCATGCTGTCATCTATCTTGAAATCCATCGTGCCGTTGCGCCACACGTCAATGATCGGCACATCGCCGAGCAGGTGCGGCAGGCTGGAGAGATTGTCAATGAAGAAGACAGCGTGCCGCGTTGGATCGCGGTGCTTCAAAAGCGCGGCGTCGCGATCAGGGCTGCGCCAACCAGAGAGAAAAGTGAGCATAGCTAGGCCACCATCTTGTGTCACTCAATTGCACGATCTTCGTAAAAGGCTAATTTGTGCAAAGTCCTCTGGTCGCCCAAACTGTGTTTCGCTCGCACTGTAAATTTTACACGGAAGCGCGCTCGATTGCTTCAAGAAGCCGAGCGTCGCCGAATTTACCACTGGATGCGCGAAACGGCAAGCGCATGAGCTGACGCTCCCTCAACACGCCCGCATGAGCGATGCGCGAGATGGTCTCTCTCAGCTGAGCGCGCTTCTCGCCCGGCACATAACCGCGCGCGAGGATAGCACGCCGCTCAGCCGGCCGCCTCGTCGCCGCCTGCCGGTCGCGGGCTCGGCGGCGTCTGCGTCTTGAAGATAGGCAGCTGAATGCTCTGAGCGCGCTCTTGCGAGCGGCGGATGAACTCTTCAATCTGCACGGGCGTGCGGATCATCTGCCCCCATTGCGCCGCCTCGTCATATAGCACGGTCAACGTGCCGAGCGCGTAAGACTTGAGCGCAGCGCGGTAGGTCGCGTCGTCCATCTCAGGGTCAGGCGAGCGCGCATCGGCAATCGCGAGGTTCCTGAGCGCCTCATCGTAGAGCGATATCTGCCGATCCCACTGGTACAGGTCGGCGAGCGTCGAGAACGCGCTGCTGACGGCAGGCGAGACAATCGCCAACACCATCAGCACGATGATCGTCAAGTTGATGAACTGGCAATAGCCGATCTGCTCAGGCGTGGCAGGCGCAAGGCACGCGCTGCCGCTCACATAGACCGACTGCACAATCAAGCTGACCAGCGCAGCCGCAAAGCCCGCTAGGAACGAGGCGAACGCGCGGATGAAATTGACTTGTGCGGCGGCGCGCCGATGATTTTGAATGGCGGTTTTGTAAAAGGCGCGCGAATCTTCTAGGGCGAACTTGTCGAAGAGGCGATAGAGCGCCTCGAGGCGATTCCGATCCAGCTCTTCCATTGCTTGATGTCCTCTCTAAATTCATTCCATGCGATGTGGCATGCTCTCGGCGGTCATGGCGCCGCTGAGCGCGGTTGAGGCGCGGTCATCAGGCGCGGTGCCGCGATTGATCAGCGCGGCGCGCTCCGCCAGCAACGCGCGCCGTTCGTAGGGCTGCAAGTTCGGATTGTCGTAGGGCGGCAGGCGCACCAAATAGCGGAAATACTCGCGGCGCAGGCTCTCGGCGGCGCGCCGATTCTCTAACCAGAGCAGGAAAGGCGACTCGCGGCCGCTGATGTGCGCAAGGAGAGAGGCTAAAAGTGCCACAACCGTCTCGGCAAAGCCGAGAACTGGCACCCAAGCCGGCGGTTGTTGTGTGAGCGCTAGCGCCAGGAGCGAGCCAATCGCGGTCGCAACGGCCGAGAGCACGATGAAGCTGATCTGATAGAGCCGATAGCGGTTCTGCTGTAGCTTGGCCTCGAGGTCGCGCTCGCGGAAGAGCTGCAGCACCTCGCGCTCAAGCAGATCGAGGTCGCTCTCAATGGCGCGCAGCGTGCTATCAGTGGCTTGAAAAGGCGGATAAGCAGCAGCTGCGCCAGCGGCGCCCTTGTTTGGATCAGGGCGCAGCAGCTCGAGCGCCTCTTGCTTCGGCACAAGCGAGAAGTTCGGATCGGGCGGCGGCAACCTGAGGTAGGGCAGCTGCTTTGCCCAAGCGGGCCAGCGGCGGCGCGGCTCGCCTTTCTGCTGAGAGCGCGGGCGCGGCGCTTCACCGGACGCAATCTGATCGGTCATCGGCGCACAATCCTTTCTGAACGCTCCTGAAATGCTCTGCTCATCGCGCGCTCATGATACAAGATGTCGCTGCGTTGGGCAACCTTGCGTCCGCTTGGGCAGTTTGCCCTAAAATTGCAGTGTTTCCTTGTGCAGAATGCTAGTTGCGAAACAGCGGGAAGCGCTCTACGCTTAGGCGCAGGTTGTTCAGGAAACACAAGACCGCGTAACGATGACCGCTCAACTGCGCGCTCTGGTCAGCCTTAACATTCTTGCCAACCTCGTAGCGATTATTCGCTACGAGCGAGAGGGTTGGGCTGCTTGGCGCGCATGCTGGCGATCATCCTGAGCAGGCACTGATTTTTGAGCAAAAAGCCGCCCAACCAAGTGGGCGGCTTTTTTATGTCAAGATCGCAGAGCAAAGCTGGAAAGAGTGGTGAAACCATGCTGTATCCCGACACGTTGCAAGACGGAGTGCTGCTGGAAATGCAGAGCAATACCAGCCCTTGGACGGAGCTCTTCTAGAGCCATGCCGCCGCCGCCGAAGCGAAAGGCCCAGCCGCTGAGTCGTCGGCTGCTGCGCGGCATCTCATGGATGACATGGATGAAGAGCGTCCCACGCGCGACGCACTTTTCGCCATCTTCTGCAGCTGAGGGCGCATTTTTTGCCAAGTCACAGTGTGGGGAAAATCACAGAAAGGCGGACGTTATGGAGCTAACGGGCGCAGAGATCATCTGGGAATGTCTGGTGCGCGAGGGCGTTGAGATCGTCTACGGCTACCCGGGCGGCGCGATCTTGCCGACCTACGACGCGCTCAATAAGTATCAAGATCGCGTGCGGCACGTCTTGGTGCGTCACGAGCAAGGCGCCACGCACATGGCGGATGGCTACGCGCGCATCACAGGCAAAGTTGGCGTGGCAATGGCGACCAGCGGGCCAGGCGCCACGAACATGGTGACGGGCATCGCCACTGCCATGATGGACTCCGTGCCGTTGGTGTGCATCACAGGGCAAGTGCCAAGCACAGTTCTCGGCTCGGATGCCTTCCAAGAGACGGATATCACAGGCATCACCTTGCCGATCACCAAACACAACTTTTTGGTCACGCACGTCAGCCAGATCGCGCCTGCCTTGCGCAAGGCGTTCCACATCGCGCGCACAGGGCGCCCGGGACCTGTCCTCGTGGATATCACCAAAGACGCGCAGAACCAAAAGATGGAATTCGTCTATCCGACCGAGCCGATCCGATTGCCGGGCTACGTGCCGCCATCGGCTGCCACGCCTGAACAAATCGAGAGCGCGATTGCGCTGATCAGACAAGCCGAGCGCCCCTTGATCCTGGCAGGTCACGGCGTCAGCATGAGCGGCGCCGAGCGCCAACTGCTCGAATTCGCCGAGCGCGCGCAAATTCCTGTGGCGCTCACGCTCTTGGGCAAGGGCACCATGCCGGAGTCGCATCCGCTGTGCTTGGGCATGATGGGGATGCACGGCGCGGCAGCCGTCAATCAGGCGGTCCAAGCCGCCGACCTGCTGCTCGCCTTCGGAATGCGCTTCGATGACCGCGTGACGGGCAATCTGCGCACCTACTCGCCGAATTCGCGCAAGATTCACATTGACATTGACGCCAGCGAGCTGAACAAGAATGTGAAAGTGGACGTCGGCATCGCGGGCGACTTGCGCACAGTCCTCGAGCAGCTTTTGCCGCACTTGCCGCGCCTGAGCCATGCCGCGTGGCTCAGACAGATTCGAGATTGGCAGGAAGAGGCCGATGAGCGCGATATCATTCACTACGAGGCGCCGAGCGATAAGCTTTATGCGGCGCACGTCATTCACGATCTGTGGAAAGCGACCGGCGGCAACGCTATTGTGGTCACTGACGTCGGGCAGCACCAGATGTGGACGGCGCAATACTACCTGAACGATCGGCCGCGCAGCCTGATCACCAGCGGCGGGCTCGGCACAATGGGCTTTGGCTTCCCGGCGGCTATTGGCGTCAAGATGGGCGCGCCGCACGAGACAGTTTGGGCGATCGTCGGCGACGGCGGCTTCCAAATGACGCTCTGCGAGCTGGCGACGGCCGCGCAAGAGAACGTGGACGTGAATGTGGCGATCATCAACAACGCTTATCTGGGCATGGTGCGCCAGTGGCAAGAGTTTTTCCACGGCCAGCGCTACAACGCCACGCCGATGCACAACCCCGACTTCGTGAAACTGGCAGAGGCATACGGCATTCCGGCGCGGCGCGTATGCACACGCGCTGAGATTCCAGAGGCAGTCGCTTGGGCGCACAGCATCAACGGCCCGACGGTAGTCGAGTTTCAGGTCGAGAAGGCCGATATCGTCTATCCGATGGTGCCGGCGGGCGCCGACCTGGACAAGATGATCCGCCGCCCTATCCCGCAGCGCAACCTGCCCGATTGGTCTGAGAATCACTGAGCAGCGCTTGGGCGAGCGCCCAGCTCGCCCAGACGTCGCGGCATATCTTCACAAGGACACAAAGATTTGGATGCCTGAGCTATGAAACATACGCTTGTCGCGATTGTGGAAAACGAGCCCGGCGTGCTGAACCGCGTGGTCAGCCTGTTCCGCCGCCGTAATTTCAACATCGATAGCCTGACCGTCGGCCGCACGGAAAACCCGAGCATCTCGCGCATGACGATTGTGCTGGATAGCAACGTCACGCGCGTCGATCAGGTCCAGAAGAACCTGTACAAGCTGATCAACGTGATTCAGGTCTGCGAAGTGACGCACCAGCCGTTCATCAGCCGCGACATGGCGCTGATCAAAGTGCGCGCCTCAGGGCAAGCGGTTTGGCTTGCCAGCCAATTCGGCGCGCGCATCCTCGATTACAGCGACGAGATGATGATCCTTGAGCTGAGCGACGAAGAAGCGCGCGTCGAGCAGTTCATCGAGGCGTTGCGCCCATATGGTATCATCGAGCTGGTGCGGACGGGCGTGGTCGCCATGGGACGCGGCAAACACATCGTGCAGCCCACGCCGCACCTCGCCTGAATCACACAAGGAGACCAAGATGGCAACGCTCTATTACGATCAAGACGCCGACCTCAGCTTGCTGGCGGGCAAGACGGTCGCCGTCATCGGCTACGGCAGTCAGGGGCATGCGCACGCGCTCAACCTGCGCGATAGCGGCGTGGACGTAGTGGTCGGCTTGCACGCGGGCAGCAAATCGCGCTCAAAAGCAGAGGCAGAAGGGTTGCGCGTGCTATCTGTGGCAGAGGCAGCAAAGGCGGCGCAGTTCATCATGCTGCTGATCCCGGACACAAAGCAACCTGCCGTCTACAAAGCTGAGATCGAGCCGCACCTAGAGGCGGGCGATACGCTGATGTTCGCGCACGGCTTCAACATCCGCTATCGGCAGATCGTGCCGCCAGCGCACGTAGATGTCTCAATGGTCGCGCCGAAAGGGCCGGGGCATCGCTTGCGCGAGACATTTGTGGAAGGCACCGGCGTTCCATGCTTGCTCGCTGTGCATCAAGATGCCAGCGGCAAGGCGAAGGCGAACGCGCTCGCGTATGCTAAGGCGATCGGCGGCACGCGCGCCGGCGTGCTAGAGACGACCTTCGCCGAAGAGACCGAAACCGACCTATTCGGAGAGCAAGTCATCTTGTGCGGCGGCGTCACAGCCTTGATCAAGGCGGCTTTCGAGACGCTCGTCGAGGCGGGCTACCAGCCTGAGGTCGCTTATTTCGAGTGCCTGCACGAGCTGAAGCTGATTGTAGACCTGCTCTACCAAGGCGGCATGAGCTACATGTGGTACTCCGTCAGCGATACAGCCGAATATGGCGGCTACATGAGCGGCAATCGCGTGGTGACCGACGAGACGCGCCAGGCGATGCGCCAGATACTATCGGAAATTCGCAGCGGCGCGTTCGCCGAGCAATGGATGAACGAGAACGCCAACGGCTTGCCAAACTTTTTGGCGCGCCGCCGCGCTGAGCGCGCCCATCCAATCGAGGAAGTCGGCGCGCGCCTGCGCGAGATGATGCAGTTCCTGAAGCCAAAGCGCCTGCAGGATTACGATCCAAGCGCCTGAACGATGAGCCAACAGCCAATTGCTTCCTGCCCGAAGCCCCGCGAGCGCCCTTTCGAGCCTAGCCTCGTGCCCCTAGCGCGGCGATGAGGGCAAGGACGCCAGTCATCGCGCAACATCGCCCCTGTTGAGCCTTCATGGAACGGCTGCAGCGGCGCTTCACTGCCCAGATTGTCCAGACTCATCTTGTCCAGATGCATCTTGTCAAGCGCGCCACGACCCCGATTGTGGTATGATACAGCCTACGCAAACGTTTGTGAGAAAGGAGCGCTTATCCTTATGGAGACTGATGTACAGCGCCGTCCTGAGGATCGCGTCCTGATCTTCGATACCACGCTGCGCGATGGCGAGCAATCGCCGGGCGCCTCGCTCAACAGCGCCGAGAAGCTCGAAATCGCCCATCATCTGGCAGCGCTTGGCGTGGATATCATCGAGGCAGGTTTCCCTGCCGCCTCGCCCGACGATCTGGAGGCGGTCAAGCGCATTGCGCAGGAGGTCGGCACGCCTGACGGCCCGATCATCTGCGGCTTGGCGCGCTGCGTGCCGAGCGATATCGAAACATGCTGGGAAGCCGTTCGGTATGCTGCCAAGCCGCGCATTCACACTTTCATCTCATCCTCAGATATCCACTTGAAGTATCAATTCAACCTGACTCGCGAGCAGGCGCTGGAGCGCGCGCGCCAGATGGTGCGCCTTGCGCGCAGCCTATGCCCTGACGTGGAGTTCAGCACGATGGACGCCGGGCGCAGCGACTGGGACTTCGTGGCGCAGATGTGCGCAGTGGCGATTGAAGAGGGAGCGACCACGCTCAACATCCCTGATACAGTCGGCTACATGACGCCTGCCGAATACGGCGCGATGATTGCCTATCTGATCGAGCATACGCGCGGCGGCAAGAACGTGATTTGGTCAGTCCACTGCCACAACGATCTGGGCATGGCGACTGCGAATACGCTAGCGGGCTTGCAAGCGGGCGCCCGCCAAGCGGAAGTGACCATCAACGGCATCGGCGAGCGCGCGGGCAACGCGGCGCTCGAAGAGGTGGTCATGGCGCTCAACACGCGCCGCAATTACTACAAGCTATGGACAGGCATCCAAACGACGCAATTGGCGCGCATCAGCCGCTTGGTCTCCAACTACACAGGCATTGTAGTGCAGCCGAACAAAGCGATTGTCGGCGCGAATGCCTTCGCGCATGAGGCGGGCATCCATCAGGATGGTCAGCTCAAGCATCATGAGACGTACGAGATCATGCGCCCTGAGTCGGTCGGCGTCTCGGAGAGTCGCTTGGTGCTTGGCAAGCACAGCGGCAGGCATGCCTTCAAGGTGCGCCTGCGCCAGCTTGGCTATCAGCTGAGCGATCAAGAGCTGCAAGAGGCGTTCAAGCGCTTCAAAGAAGTGGCGGATCGCAAAAAACACATCACGGATGCCGATCTGCAGGCGCTAATGGCGCATCAGCTGGAAGGCCCGAAGGAAGTCTTCAAGCTGAAGGCGCTGCAAGTCACTTGCGGGCAGGTTGGGATGCCGACGGCGACGGTCAAGCTGGAAGGCCCAGATGGCAAGGAGCACATCGAGGCAGGCATCGGCAATGGGCCAGTGGCCGCGACCTACACTGCCATCAACAAGATCGTGAACGCGCCGAACAAGCTCTTGGAATTCTCCGTGCGCGCCATCACCGAGGGCATTGACGCAATGGGCGAAGTGACCGTGCGCATCTGCACGCTTGACGGCAGTTACCAGACCTTTGGCGGTCACGGCGCCGATCCTGACATCATTGTGGCCGCGGCGAAAGCGTACCTGGCGGCGCTCAATCGCATGTTGGTGGCGACCGGCGGCGCGGGCGAGACGCCTGAAGGCGAAAGCGCCTCCATCCGCATGACGGGCGATTGATCACGATTGATCGGGAGAGACAGCGCATGGCTGTGGGGACGAAATTGCTGACCGCCGAGGACTTGTGGTCGTTGCCGCAGGCGGAAAATGTGCGCTACGAGCTGGCAGACGGGGCGCTGGTCGAGATGGTAGGCGGCACAGGCGGCCTGCACGGCGTCTTAGAGGCGCGGATAGCGCGCCATCTGGCAAACTTCGTCGAAGAAAACGGACTGGGTTACGTGACAGGCGCCAGCGGTGCGTTCATCTTGGCGCGCAACCCTGACGTGGTGCGCATCCCCGACGCCGCTTTCATCAGCAAGGCGCGCATGCCCAAGCCAATCCCTGACAAGTTCCTGCCACTCGCCCCTGACCTCGCCGTCGAGATTGTCTCGCCGAACGATAGCGCGCTGGAGCTACGGCACAAGGTGCGGGATTATCTCAAGCACGGCGTGCGGTTGGTTTGGCTGATCTATCCCGA
>JAGHYP010000050.1 GCA_017743585.1 Chloroflexota bacterium | reverse complement strand
TGGGCGGACTTCGTGGCGCGCAACTTCACAGCTTCCAGCAAGCTGCCGATGCGCTCAAACGCCGATTCTGAGAGCGCCAGGATGGCTTGGTCATCGGCCGTCAGCGCGCTTGGCTGCGGCACAGCGTTGTTGAAATGCTTGCGCGCAAAGCTGAGCATCCGATGAACCAAGTTGCCCCACGCCGCAACCAACTCGTTGTTGTTGCGCGCCACGAAGTCCGCCCAGCTCCAATCCGCGTCTCCGCTCTCAGGCAGCGCGGCGCTGATCGCATAGCGAATGGCATCCGCGTCGTAGCGCGCCAAGATGTCAGTCATCCACACCGCCCAGTTGCGGCTCTTGCTGAATTTCTGCCCTTCAATATTCATGAATTCATTGGCAGGCACGTCGTAGGGCAAGTTGATCGGCGTAGAGTCGCCTTCAGCGGCGTAAAGCCCGTCAATGCCGAGCAGCTCAGCGGGCCAAATGATGGTGTGGAACTCGATGTTATCCTTGCCCATGAAGTAAAAGCTCTTGGCGCTCGGATTGTACCACCAGTGCCGCCATGCATCTGGCTGCCCGATGTTGTGCGCCCACTCAATGCTGGCCGTGAGGTAGCCCATGACCGCCTCAAACCAAACGTACATGCACTTGTTCTCAAAGCCTGCCACAGGCACTGGAACGCCCCAGTCAATATCGCGCGTGATCGGGCGCCCGACCAACTCTTTCACCCTGTTGCGCGAGAGCGCCAGCACGTTCGGGCGCCAATGGTCTTTGCCTTCGGCGAGGTAAGCCTCCAGCTTCGGGATGAAGGCGGCGAGGTTGAAGAAGAAATGCTCTGTCTCGCGCACGACGGGCGTGCTGCCGTCGATCTTGCTGCGCGGATTGATCAGCTCAAGCGCGTCGAGCAGGCTGCCGCAACTATCGCATTGATCGCCGCGCGCGTAAGGAAAGCCGCACTTGGGGCAAGTGCCCTCGACGAAGCGGTCGGGCAGGAAGCGCTTCTCGCTCTCGCTGTAAAGCTGACGTTGCTTCTCGCGATACAGATAGCCGCGCTGGTGCAAAGTGCGGAAGATATCTTGCGCGATGCGATGATGGTTCTCGGTATCAGTGTGCGTGAACAGGTCGTAGCTGATGCCACACGCCTTGAGGGTGTGCAAAAAACGCCAGTGATAATGCTCAAAAAGCGCCCGCGCCGTCATGCCGCGCTTATCTGCTTCGATCAGGATCGGCGTACCGTGCGAATCCGAGCCGCTGACCATCAAGACATGGTTGCCTTTCAGGCGATGATAGCGCGCGAAGATATCAGCAGGGATGTAAGCGCCTGCCATATGCCCAACGTGCAGGTCGCCGTTGGCGTAGGGCCAAGCTACTGAGACGTGAATGTATTCAGGCAAGGTCTTCTTCCTTTCCAGCTACAATCCTGCGCTTCAGAAAACAAAAACCGCTGAAGGCGTTCAGCGGTTGCAGGACAGCGCACACGGCAAGCACAAGGCGGTCAGCGTGCCGCGCAAGGGCGCTGTCTGGGATCGGTTGGCATTCGTCGGGCGCACGTCGCTGCTCTCATGCGCCTAGTTATGCCACATTTTGCGCCAAACGGCAAGCGCGAAAAGCTGCATCGCCTGATGCCAACTTGATGCCAGCTTGCGAGAATGCCCCTACGGGGACTCGAACCCCGGTTTCGGCCTTGAAAGGGCCGCGTCCTAGACCTCTAGACGATAGGGGCGATGCAGCAGGTGCAAGTCTAGCACATTGCACAGCATGCGTCAAGCCTGAGCCTGCGGCGCGCGAGGTTCAACGGAACGCGCTTTGGTAGCGCACTGACTCAAGATCGGGCGCGGCGACCAGCGCTTGCCGCGCGGCTGGATCGGCCTTGAGCGTGGCGAGGAAGAAGGCGGCCGCAAAGTGCTTGACGATGCCGTGCGCGCGCTCTGCTTCCCAGATGGCGTCGTTACAACGCGCGTTGTTGGCAAGGCGCGGCATACAATCTGAGAAGATCAGATGCTGTGCGCCTTCGAAGCTCAGCACAGCTTTTTGCGCCGCGCCGATCTGCTCATAGATCGGATAAGCATCGCGCTCAGGCGGCGTCACATCGTCTGCCGTGCCGACCATGATGAAGGTCGGCGCGCGCACGGCGGCCAAGCCTCGCGCGCCCACGATCGGCGCGTTGAACGGCGCTAGCGCCAACACAGCTGCCACGCGCGGATCGGCGGGCAGGCGCAACGTGCCGCGCTCGGCGTCCTGCGGCAGGATCGGCGCTAGGATCGCCTCAGCAGGTCGCGCCAAGCAAGCGAAATTGAAACCTCTCACCTGAGCGCAGTACGCCTCGAGCGTCCGAAAGTCCAGCTGAGCGCCCGCCGCCGCTAGCGCCGTGTAGCCGCCGTACGAATGCCCGCTCACGCCAATCTGCGCCAGATCGAACAAGCCGTACAGGTCGCTCTGCGGATCGGAGTTGAGCGCTTCTGCCCAAGCGATCTGGCTCAGCACATCGCGCGGGCGCAAGTACCAGCCGAGCGTCAGCCCTGTCTCTGGGTCTGTATCGCCAAGCGTGCTGCCATTGTGATTGATCGCCAGCACCACGAAGCCGTGCGAGGCGAGATGCTCGGTCAGGTAGACGCTCTGCGCGGCATAGCTGCCATAGCCATGCGAGAAGATGATGAGCGGATACGGCGCGCCGTCGCGCGCAGGGGGCGCATTTTGACGCGCCACCGTGCTGCGCTTGCCGTAGCCGTATTCGGCATAGGCGAATTGACCGTCAGCGCGCGCGGGATACCACAGGAAACCGCTCAAGACGCGACTCGGATCGCTTTCGATCAAGATAGCGCGCACGCCGACGGCATACGCGCCCGCTTGTGCGTAAGGCAGCTGCTCAGCTTGCGCGGCGGCGCGCCCCGCCTGCATCAGCGGCGCGCCCAAGATGACGCTCAAGAGCAGCAGGCGCGCCGCGCTAGGGCAGAGCATTGATCTGCGCAGCAAGGGCGAAGTCCTTCTCTGTGATGCCGCCTGAGTCGTGCGTGGTGAGCGCCAATTTGACGCGATTGTAGTTGATCGTGATATCGGGATGATGTCCCGCTGCTTCCGCCAAGTGTCCAACCGCGCCGACAAAAGCGAGCGCAGCCGTGAAATTTTTCAAGGTGAACGTGCGCACGAGCATCCCGTTCTCAAGCGTCCAGCCGCTCAGCGTAGCGAGGCGCTCTGCGATCTGTGCGTCGCTCAGTTTTTCAGCCATCTCTGCTCCTCAGCTTAAAATTCACGGCATGGATGACGATCCACACAGAATATAGCAACAGAATATAGCAAATCAGAGAGGGCGAATCACCTATGGTCAAGCGCATTTTGCTGACGTTGCTCGGCGCGCTGGTCGGCGCCGGCAGCCTGAACGCAGCGCACGCCATCGAGCGCCCCGATGCGCCAAAATACGGCAGGCGTGGCGCTTATGCCGTCGGGACGCGCGAGCTGAGCGCGGAAGGCTTGCCGAACATCACGATCTGGTACCCTGCCGTGCGCGTGCGAGGGCAGCCGCAACGCACGACGTATCAGTACGGGCCGCTCATCGGCGAAGGGCGCGCCTATCGCGACGCGCCCGCCGACCTGCGCGACGCGCCCTATCCGTTGATCATCTTCTCGCACGGCCTAGGCGGCGCGCGCATTCAATCCATCTTCTACGCTGAACATCTCGCCTCGCATGGCTTCGTGGTCATGTCAGCCGATCACGCGGGCAGCACTTTTGCCGACCTACTGCGAGGGCGCGCCGAAGGCATCCTAGAGAGCTTCGCGCGCCGCCCGCTAGAGGTGTTGCGCCAAATTGAGTACGCTGCAGCGCTCAACGCAGAGGATGAGGGCTTGCGCGGCGCAATTGACGTTGAGACAGTTGGCGTGACAGGACATTCCTTCGGCGGATACACTGCTCTGGCGGCGGCGGGCGCCCAGCTGAACATCAACGCCATCCGCGAGGGCTGCGAGAGCGGCAAACTGTCTGAGCAGCAATGCTTATTCGTGCGCTCTGAAGAGGTCATTTGGCGCGCGCGCGGCCTATCGGCAGCGCCTGAGGGCTTGTACCCGCCGACCACTGACCCGCGCATCAAAGCGGTAGTGGCTCTAGCGCCCAGCAGCGCGCTGATCTTTGGCGAGGAAGGCGCCGCCGCGCTACGCGTGCCGCTCATGGTCATCGTCGGCAGCAAAGATCAAGCGACGCCGCCAGAGCGCGATTCCTATCCAATCTATCAGGCGGTCAGCAGCCCGCAAAAAGCGCTGGTCGTCTTCGAGAACGCAGGACACTACATCTTCGTCGAGCGATGCGTGCCCGCCTTGATCGCGCTCGGCCGCTTTGAGCAATGCTCGGACTCGGTCTGGGATATGCAACGCGCGCACGACCTGATCAACCATCTTGCCACAGCGTTCTTCCTGCACACTCTCAAGGGCGATCCAGCGGCGAGAGCGGCGCTCGATCCAAGCGCTGTGCAGTTCATCGGCATCACCTATCGACGCGATGGGGCGTGGTGAGCGGCGCGATGCTCAGCGCAGCGATCTCCAACCATTGCGCCTGTTGAATCGGCACGATTCCAGAGCGTAGGTCGCCTTGCGGCGTGATGATCGCATACTGATTGTCGATCCAAGCGATGAAGCCGAGCGGCGGGCGCGGCGCGCGGGGCGTCGCCAGCACAAGCGCGTCATCCACGTAAAAGCGCACGCTGTGCGGCAGCCACTCAAGCCGATATGTGTGCCACTCCGTCAGCGCGACCTGAAGCGGCGCCTCGGCGACTCCAATGGCGCGCTGCGCAATCGGCCACAAGCGCCGGTAGAGCGCAGGGGCGCGCATCAGCATGAAGCCGAGCGGCGCGAACGGCGCTAAGGCGAGAAAAGCAGGGCGCGAGAAATCGCCGACGGCCGCCTTGAAGCCATCGCCGCGCACGCCGAGCGCAAGCGGCATGTTGTGCGGCGGCGCGCCGAAGAAGAACCAAGCGTAGCGCGGCAGGCGCGGCAAGCGCTGGCTCGGCATGAAGGGCTGATTCCAGAAGCCGAAGCCCGCCGTGCCGCGCAACGCCGCCCCCTCGCTCGAGAAGCGCGCGCGCAAGCTCAGGCACAGCGGCGGGCGATTCGGATAAGCGGCGCGCCGCAAAGCGGCATAATCGTAGAGCTGTGCGTTAGCGTAGACCTGCCCTGAGGTTGGCGGCAAGCGCAGCAGCGTGCCATCCGCCGTCCGCTCGACAACGCCGCCGCCGATCTCAAGCGCGCTAATTGTAGAATTGACGGGCGGGCGCACGGTTCAAGTACCACGTCACATAGAGCGGGACGAGCGTGAGCAGCGGCACTTGGCAGGTCAGCAGCGCTGTGGCGTTTGTGAGATTGCCGCCCACTTCAGGCAGGTTTGGCGCGCTGCCTAGGCCGACGATCAGCCGCAACCCGTTGAACAGCGCTTGTATCCACACCATGCCGATCAGAAACAAGCGCACGCCGCGCGGCCTGCCGATCCAAGCCGCGGCAGAGGCGATCAACGTGATCGCGCCCAGAATCACTGCCAGCCAGCCAAACCGGCCGCCGATGAAATCTATCCCAGCCAAGCGCTGCGTCGCAGCTGACCACGCCATCAGGATCAGCGGGAACATCGGCAGCAAGCCATAGCCGACTGCCGTTGCTGCGATCGCGATCATCAAGCCCAGCGGACGGTAACGTCGTCTGCCCTCGCTCATACGCGCCTCTTCCGCTTCCAAAGCCCTTGCGCGCTGTACCATTCTAGCGTGAGGCGCACGCCTTCGCGGAACGAGATCGGCGCGAAGCCAAGCTCGCGGCGCGCCTTCTCACTGCTCACTCGCCAATCGTTGAAGACGTACGAGCGCAAATTCAGCGGATAGTATGGCTCGACGCGCGTGTACTCGCTCAGCGCAGTCCACAGGCGCGCGATGAGGATCATCAAGCCGCCCGGCACGTTCAGACGGAACGGCGAAATGCCCGCCTCTTCGCTCACAATCCGATTCGCCTCGCGATGCGTGAGCGTCTCGCCGCAGATGTTGTAGACCTCGCCGACGCGCCCGCGCTCCAGCGCGCTCAGAATCGCCTGCGCCACGTCGCCCACGTAAACAGGAAACGTGATGTAGTTGCCGCCATCTACCTGAATGCGGATGCCCTTCAGCGGGTCTTCGATGAACAGCCGATTGAAGGCGTAGCGTCCGCCGGGCCCGTAGAACGCGCCTGGACGCAGCACCACCACTGGCAAGCCCAGCTCGCGCTGCGCCTGCAATGCCAACTGCTCAGCGCGCAGCTTGCTGCGCTGATATGGATCGCTCGGAGCAGTCGGATGTGCCTCATCCACCACGCGCCCCGGCAGCGGCTTGCCGACCACAGCTACAGTCGAGATATGTACAAACTTCTCCACCTGTGCGGCGAGCGCCGCCCGCACCACATTCGCCGCGCCTTCCACGTTTGTGCGCTCGAATTGCTCGCTCTTCCCCCAGAAAGCGAATTTCGCCGCTGCATGGACGATGTAGCGGCAGCCTTGCGCTGCCTGATGAACGAGCGCCGCGTCGGTCACGTCGCCGCGCACGATGTGTAGATCGCCGTTCAGCGCCCTTAACCAAGCGTGCCGCTCAGGTTGCCGCGTCAGGGCGCGCACTCGGTAGCCTGCGCGCAGCAGAGCAGGCAGCAGCGCGTAGCCTAAGTGACCTGTGCCGCCAGTCACGAAAATCGTCGGGCGATCCTGCATGCTGGGAGATGCATCCCTCTCGCGCTGAGCATTGCAACACGCCTCAGGCGCCCCTGAGCGGCAAAGACAGGCTGCGCTGGCGCCATGCGGAAGCTCTTGTGCGTCCAGTGCTTGCGCGCGCTCATCTGCACAGGCTCGCTGAGCGCCTTGCACAGTGCGCTCGCCCAGCGCGCTTGTGAGCTAATCGAAGCGAATGCGCGGATCGAGCCAAGTGTAGATCACGTCCACCAAGACGTTGCCCAGGATCAAGAAGACTGAGTACAGGATCGTGACGCCGAGCAGCATGGTGTGGTCGCGCGCTGCGATGCTCGACACAAACACATCGCCTAGGCCCGGGATAGCGAACAGGCGCTCGATGATCAGCGAGCCCGTCAGCACGCCCGCCAAGAGCGGCCCGACGATCGTAGCCACTGGAATCAGGGCGTTTTTCAAGGCGTGGACGTAGATCACCGCGCGCTCGCGCAGGCCTTTGGCGCGCGCCGTGCGGATATAGTCATCGCGCAGCACTTGTAGCACGCTAGCGCGCGTCAGACGCGCCAACCCTGCCGAGATTCCGATGCCCAGCACCCCGACGGGCAGAATGGCAACTCGAATGAAATTCCAGTCGAAGATGCTCAGCTGTTTCCAGACCCTCGGATCGACAGGCGGCAACACGCGCCATTGCACCACCAGCACGATGATCAGGATCGGGCCCAGCACCAGCGTCGGAATCGCGGCAATCGTGCCTGCGAAGAAGGTCACGCCGTAATCAATCGGCGAGTTGCGGTAGAGCGCCGCCAGCACGCCGAGCGGCACGCCGACCGCAAAACCAATGAAGACCGCCAGCAAGCCAAGCCGAACCGAGACAGGCAGCCGATCTGCGATCAGCTCGTTCACGGGCTGCCCTAGCGTCGTGCGCCCGACCGATAAGCCGAAATCGAACCGCAGCACGTTGTTCAAGTAGCCGAAAAATTGGCTGAGGAACAGATCGGAGTAAAGCACCTGCGAAGCCTGCAGGCAGCGCACTTGCCGCCCGCCGACTGTGATCGTCGTCTCGCGGCGCTCAGTGACGATGCGCAGCAACTGCCAGCCTGGGTATTCATCCACCACGTTGGTGGCGGGGCGCGCTTGCTCCGGCGGCACGCCGCGCCGCAAGGCGTCGCAATCGGCAAGGGCGGGATAAATCACGCGGCGCGGTTTGTCGTGATCGGGCGGAATGGTATCGAACGGCAGGTTGAGCAGAAATGGCAAATCAAGGCCGTACCGCTGCTCAAGGGCGCGCCGAATCGGCTCGGGCGTGGCTTTTGAGCCGCTGAAATCAAACGGGCCGCCCGGCACAGCGCGAATCAGCAGGAACGTGATGAAAATGATAGCGATCAGCACAGGGATCGCGATCAAAATGCGCCTGATGATGTACTTGGTCATCTTCGGCCCCTCTCAGCTCGGCGGCGCCAGTTGCTCCTCAAGCAGCCAGCCGCTGAGCGCGCCACAACGCACCTGCACGTAAATGTTCCGATCGCGCCGATCCGACGGATTGGCGGTCAAACCGATCACCTTCACTTCTGTCCCGTTCGGGCATGGTTCGTCCAGCTGCGCTGAGTTCACGTCCGATCGGCGATAGAGCTTGACGTCGCTGCCATCTTTGGTCTTGACGATCGCTGTATCGCCGCGATTGAAGCGCGAGAATCGATATTCTGCCACCCATCCCTTGCCGCTGCACTGCACAAGGTAGTAGATTGTCTCGTCGCTTGGATCGTTCACGTTGCGCGAGACGTCCAAGACGGTCACGCGCGTGTTTGGGAAGCATGTAGCGCCGCCGATGCCCGGCACAAGCGGCCCGGCGCTGGCGGGCAACGAGATCGCAGCGAATTCCGAGATTCCGACCACCACGCCGCTATCGCCGACCTTGAATTTGGTGGTGATCGCCAGCGGCGTGGGCGTGATGGTCGGCGGCGGCGTATCGGTCAGGCGGATGAAGAGCGTATCGTTGGCAGTGCAGGCGAGCGCCGCCATGCTCAAAATCAAGAAGACGGCGCAGGGCGCTAACAAAGCGCGTGTGCGATGTGCAGTCATCATCCCTCAATCTCTCAGCCTCAGCTATCACGTAGGCTCGGATCGAGCGCGTCGCGCAGTCCATCAGCGAGGAAATAGAACGAGAGCACGGTCAAGCCGAGCATCACGGTAGGCACTAGCACCAGATGCGGATAAGCGCCGAAGACGTTGTTCTGCGCTGTGGCGATCATGCCGCCCCAGCTCGGGGTCGGCGGGTTGACGCCGATGCCGAGGTAGCTCAGCGTCGTTTCCACGCCGATGAAGCCCGCAATGGACTGCACGCCGACCACCACCAGCGGGCCGAGGATGTTCGGCAGCAGATGGACAAAGATGATGCGCCGATCGCGTGCGCCGATGGCGCGCGCCGCCTCGATGAAGTCTTTCTGTTTGCACGAAAGCGTCTGGCCGCGTGCCAGGCGCGCGACCCCGATCCAGCTGAGCAAGCCCAGCACGATGAACAGGAAAAACAGGCCGCCCATGCTGCGATCGATATCCACCAGAACCTGTGCAAACGGGCCAACACGCTCGCGCTCAGCAGCGAGCGCTTTGAAGAACACTTGCAATACAATGAACAGCGCTAGGTCAGGGATGGCGTACAGAAAGTCAACGAAGCGCATCATCAAGTTATCAATAGCGCCGCCGTAATAGCCTGCGATCATGCCGTAGCTGACGCCGATCAGCATCGAGATGGCCGCGCCGATGAAACCGACCGAAAGCGAGACTCGCGCGCCGTAAATGGCGCGGCTCATCATGTCGCGGCGCAGGTCGTCTGTGCCGAAGACGAAGCACCACTGTGGGTTCATGCGGCGCGGGTCTTGCGTGCAGGTCATGGGCGGCGCCAAGGTCATGCCAGGCGCATCGTGCTGATAGAGCGGATCGTCCAAAAAGCCGATGCTCTGCAAAAAGTCAGCGCCGATCGCCAACGCGACCAGAAAAATGATAAAACACAAGCCGACCACGGCGAGGCGATTGCGACGGAACTGCCTCCACGCATCGCCGAGCGGCGTGCGCACCCTAGTTTCATCGCGTTGCCTGCCGAGCGAGAGCGGTTTAGAAGCGGCTGCCATACCTTGCCTCTAAACTTTGCATCTACAACGCTTGAAGATGCCTCAGCTGACCAAGTGGCAGGCTACAGAATGGCCGGGCGAGACTTCCTTCAGCACAGGTTCATCGCGGAAGCAGCTCTCAACTGCCACTGGGCAGCGCGTGTTGAAATTGCAGCCGACAGGCGGATTGGCGGGGCTTGGCACATCGCCTTTCAGGATGATGCGCTGGCGCTTTCTCTCCAGCGCAGGGTCGGGCACTGGCACGGCTGAGAGCAGCGCCTGCGTGTAGGGATGCAGCGGATTGTTGTACAGCTCATCCGAAGGCGCCAGCTCGACGATCTTGCCCAAGTACATGACTGCCACGCGGTCGCAGATATGGCGCACCATGCTCAGGTCATGCGCGATGAACAGATAGGTCAAGCCGAACTCTTGCTGCAGGTCTTGCAGCAAGTTGACCACTTGCGCTTGGATCGAGACATCCAACGCTGAGATCGGCTCATCTGCCACGATCAGGCTTGGATTGAGCGCCAGAGCGCGCGCGATGCCAATCCGCTGCCGCTGCCCGCCGCTGAACTCATGAGGATAGCGGTTCACGAAGTACGGGTTCAAGCCGACTCTCTCCAGCAAGTACTGGACGCGCTCGGCGCGCTCGGCGGGCGTCCCGATGCCGTGCACAACGAGCGGCTCGGCGATGATGCGCCCAACCGACATGCGCGGATTGAGCGAGGCGTAGGGGTCTTGGAAGATCATCTGCATGCGGCGGCGCATGCGGCGCAGCGCTTCGCCCTTCAGTTTGACCAAGTCGACGCCTTCGAACTCGACCGAGCCAGCTGTAGGGCGATAGAGCTGCAGCACTGTGCGCCCCGTGGTGGACTTGCCGCAGCCCGATTCGCCGACCAAGCCGAGCGTCTCGCCTTTGTAAACGTCAAAGCTGACGCCATCCACTGCTTTGATCGAGCCGACCTGGCGCTGCAGGATGAAGCCCGCCATGATTGGGAAATATTTCTTCAAGCCGCGCACCCGCAGCAGCACTTCACGACCTTGGGCGTCTTTTTGAGCAGTTGGGGCTTGCGTCATCGGCTCAGGCATCGGCAGGCACTCCTTTGCGTACGTCTATCCAGCACGCCACTAGGTGATTCGGATCAGAGCCTTCGGCAGGCATCAGCGGCGGATTCTCTTCCTCGCACTTAGTCAGTTTGTAGGCAGCCCTGTAAATGCAGCGCGGCGCGAAGGGGCAGCCTTTTGGCTTTTTGCGCATATCGGGCGGCGCGCCTTCAATCGGGATCAGGCGTCCGCCGCGCCGATCCACGCGCGGCAGCGAGTTGCGCAAGCCGAGCGTGTACGGATGGCGCGTATCGCTGAAAATTTTCTCAACAGGCCCGCGCTCCACGATGAAGCCCGCGTACATCACCTGAACAGTATCCGCCAAGCCTGCGATCACGCCCAGATCGTGCGTGATCCAAATCATCGCCATCCCGATCTCATCGCGCAGGCGGCGCACAAGGTCAATGATTTGCGCCTGAATGGTCACGTCGAGCGCTGTGGTTGGCTCATCGGCGATCAGCAGCTGCGGATTGCACGAGAGTGCCATGGCGATCATGGCGCGCTGGCGCATGCCGCCTGAGAATTGATGCGGGTAGTCATCAATGCGGCGCTCGGCGTCGGGGATGCCGACCATTTTCAGCAGCTCGATAGCGCGGCGGCGCGCCGCCCTTCTATCCATCGCCAAATGCAGCTCCAGCGCCTCTGTGATCTGCCGCCCGATGGTCAGCACGGGGTTGAGCGACGTCATCGGGTCTTGGAAGATCATGGCGATCTCAGCGCCGCGCACAGCGCGCATCTCTTCCCGCGAGAGCTTGAGCAAATCGCGCCCGCGAAAGATGACCGAGCCCGACTCGATCTTGCCAGGCGGGCTAGGGATCAGCCTGAGAATCGAGAGCGATTGCACGCTTTTGCCGCTGCCGCTCTCGCCGACGATGCCGAGCGTCTCGCCCTCGTTCACAGTGTAAGAAATGCCGTTGACGGCATAGACCGTGCCTTCTTGCGTGTGAAAATAGGTCGTGAGGTCTTTGACCTCCATCAAGACGGCCAAAGTCGCGTCTCCTTACTCGGGTATCGTGGAGCGCAGCTCGCGCTACAGGATACGCTTGACACACCTGCCCTGCCGCAAGGGCAGATACGGGCAGTTGTGGTCTCCCTCATAGAGTGTTCTGCAGGGTGTGGCGGCATTGTATTGCAAAAAAGGCGCGCTCGCAAGTTTTGTTTCGCTGCGGAGAACAGCATCGCTCGCCATGAGGCACAAGTTTGGCGCGCTGCGCAACTTGCCAAGCGCAGCGGCTTTGACGACTCGCTAGGATCGCGCTCAGAGCCGCGCATCAGCCCAGAAAGCTGCGCAAGATCACCCCTCAAATCGCTTGGCATCGCCTGCTGGCAAGGTGGCATTGGCGGCGACCCGCCAAAGGCTGTATTTTCTGGTGCTTGTTGGTATAATCAGAGTAACGGACCGCGTGCGTGCAGGCTGCGCGAGAGAGCGTAGGAACGCTTCTGCCCAACACGCACATAGTTGGAGGCTTCTTGGGCTGTGAGTAACCCGCGTTTTCGCAACCTCTTCATCTGGGTTCTGATCGCTGTGGCGCTGGTGGCGATTTTTTTGGGCGTTCGCGGCAGCGGTTCGAATGCGAACGAGCTGAAGCTGAGCGAGCTTGCTCAGCAGATCATCAGCGGCACGCCGCACATTGCCGCCATTTCCGTCGCGCAGAACGAAGTGCGCATCACTTACGCGGGCGGCAGCCGTCCGCCTACCATTTCGCGCAAGGATCCATCCATGCCGCTGCCTGAGCAACTCATCAGCTTGGGCGTGCCACGCGAGCTTATAGCGCAGTTGCCGATCGAATATGTGCAGCCGAACGATATCACGCCGCTTTTCAACGTCCTGCTCTCCCTGCTGCCGATCGTCTTGATCGCAGGCTTCTTCTTCCTGATGCTGCGCCAAGCGCAAGGCTCGAACAATCAGGCGATTTCCTTCGGCAAGAGCCGCGCCCGCATGTTCACAGGCGACCGTCCAACGGTCACGTTTGACGATGTGGCAGGCGCCGACGAGGCAAAAGAAGAGCTGCGCGAGATCGTTGAGTTCCTGAAAGAGCCCGATAAATTCGTCCAGCTGGGCGCGCGCATTCCGAAAGGCGTGCTGTTGATCGGCAGCCCCGGCACGGGCAAGACGCTGCTGGCGAAGGCGGTGGCGGGCGAAGCGGGCGTGCCGTTCTTCAGTGTCAGCGGCTCGGAGTTCGTGGAGATG
>JAGHYP010000049.1 GCA_017743585.1 Chloroflexota bacterium | reverse complement strand
GTGCCGACGTGGATGACAAGCGCATTTTGGATCGTGCGCTGCGTGACAAGGCGCGGACGCTGCGTCTCGCTCGGCCCGACCACGATTGGGAATGGGAAATCGCCGCTCGGCTCGATGCGTCCTTCAATGCCGCTCTGGAATTCAAGCGTCCCGTCTTGTTTCAGCACGGTCAAGGTGATCTTGTTGGGCAGGCGCGTCTGGAACTCATCGTCCACGTCCACAAACAGGAACGAGATGATGATATCCACTGTATCGCCGCTCATCGGCGCGTGCGCCACGTTGGTCAGACGATCAATCGGCATGGCGACCGCCACCAAGCCGTTCGGCAGCACCGCTGCTGCATCCGAGCCTACTGAGGCGAGCTGCGCAATGTTATCCACTAGCTGCGAGGAGAGAATAGGCGCTTCGCGGACAATATCCGTGCGCGCAATACGCCCGACCACTTTGCGCACATCGTCTATGTGATCTCTAGGCAGTGCTTCCTTAGGCCAAGGGCGTAGGGCAACGCCATCTTCAGGGATGACGATGCCGCGCGGCAGCTCCTGAACTGCGATCACGATCTCCACAAACTCAACAGGCGGAATCGGCGTGAACTGCGGCTCGACAACGACTGGCGGTGCAGGTAGCGGTTCGCTCTCTTGAGTTTGATCTTGCATCAGCAGCAGCACAGCCGCGCCGCCGCCTAGTACCACGACCAACAGCAACAAGATCAGAACACTTCGGCTCATGATTTTCTCCCAGAAGGATACACAAGGTCAGTATAGCCTGTGCGCTGCATCGGATACGTCAAGTGTATTCATAGCGCGTGAATCTGCAAGTCCAACACTATCAAGTCCAATACTGCTACGAACTTGAGCAGCGTTCAGCTGCTCGCAGCGGGCAGCGCGATATCAACGCGATTCGGCTCACCTTCGATGCTGTGAAACTCTATCTGCCCGCCTACCAGCTCGACACGCTCCGCCAATGCCGCCAAGCCGAACATTTTGTGCTTGTTCTGCTCCACTTCTTCTTCAATTTCAGTGATCGTGCGACCGTTGAAAGTGACAGAAGCCTTGGCGGGATTGCTAGTGATATCGAGGACGATATCAATTTTGGTGGATCGTGCATTCTCGCGTGCATAGGCGAGCAGCTCCTGCAAGCTGCGGAAAAAAGTCACTTCGGTATGCGGCTCAAGGCGGCGGCGCTCCTCGCCGACGACGTTGATGCGCGTCTCGATGCCGCTTTTCTCAGAGAAAACATCTACGTAACGGCGCATGGTCGGCACCAAGCCGAGATCGTCGAGCATCATTGGGCGCAGCTCGAGGATGAAATCGCGTATGCGCTGAAAAGTGGTGCTGGCGGCTGTCTTCAGGTTTTCCAGCTCTTCAGTGGCGCGGCTTGGGTCGCGGTCGAACAGGCGGCGGCAAATTTCAGCCTGCAGGATGAAATTGGTGAGCGATTGAGCAGGTCCATCGTGCATTTGGCGCGCAAGGCGCTGACGTTCGCTCTCCTGCGATTGCACTAAGCGGATGATCATCTCTTGGGAGAGCCGAGTCTCGCCCGTTGATTGTTGCGCGCCAGCAGCAGATGGCGTAGGCAGGGCGACGCCTTCCAGCGAATTCAGCAAGTTACCGAGCAAATTGCCAAAATGCTCCAGCTGAGCGCGATCTTGCTGCAACTTCTCGAGCTGTGCCTGCGAGGTGAGCAAGCGCGTGCGCGTGTCAAGCGCTGCAGTGTAGACTGCCTTGATGTCGCTGCGCGGCACGGTATCGAAGTTATCTTCAATGCGCTTCATGTGAGTAGTCACTTCTGCGCTGCGCTGTTGCAAGCGGCGGAACTCAGCTTGCGTCTGATCGATCATGGACTGAATCTCGCGCAAACGCTTGGTGATTTGCTCGTGTTCGGCGCGCAGCACGTCGATCAGAGTATCTTTCGTGCTGGTCGTCATGCCCAAACGCTCCTGATCTTGTGCAGCCTGCTCGTTCTCTGCTTTCTAAATGGCGGATTGAACGCATCGCGCGCATCTAGCCGTGCTGCAAGGCATAGATCGCCGCTTGAGCGCGTCCGCGCGCATTCAGCTTGGTCAAGACTGATGTAGCATGATTGTGTCTAGGACAGCAGCTGAGGCCCAGCTCTTGAGCGATAGCTTTGTTGTGCAAGCTGCGCGTCATGCAACGCAAAATTTTTGTCCCGCGCGGGCTGAGCGGCTGCAAGCGCTCGCCCTCACCGCCTGAGACTCTATCGCGTTGCGCTTCTAGCCAAGCGCGCAATGCTTCGGGCGTGTAGACTCGCTCGCCGATCGCGTAGTTGCCGCGCACTACTTCGCGAATGATCGAGAACAGACGGCCGGTCTCTACGCCTTTGGTGCAGTAAGCAGAAGCGCCTGCGCGCATGGCATACAATACCTGCCCAGCCTGATCGCGTGCAGTCAGCAAGACGATAGCGATGTGGCGTTGGATCGTCTTCAGGCGCGCAGTTACCTCTAAGCCGTTCAGAGTCGGCAGGTTGACATCGAGCAACGCCACGTCTGGCTGCAGCTGCTGTGCAAGTTGGAGCGCCTCTTCGCCATTTCCTGCCTCTGCCACCACTTGCATGCCAGCCTCTAGCTCCAACAGCTTGCGCAAGCTGCTGCGCACCAACGGCTGGTCGCCCACAATCAGCAGCGCAATCGAACGGCTCGATGTATCTCTCGCTCTGCCCTCGAAGCTCATGCTCATAAACCTTTACACTGCGCGCGCTGCGTATTTTTAAGTATATCCTGATTCGTCCTAAAGAGAGTCAGCGCCTCATCACAAATTCAGGAAAGCGACGCATCGGACTCGACCTTGACGGGCGGCGCGCTCTCGGCTAGAATGTCCGCTCAAGCTTTGACACATCTAAGCTAAGAGGAGACAGAGGCCGTGGCGGAAACCTATACACTAAGCGCAGAGCCACGCACGATCATCGGCAAGAAAGTGAAGCGGCTGCGCCGCGCTGATCGAGTGCCGGCTATCATTTATGGCTTGGGCGAGGCGTTGCCGATCAGCTGCCCGCGGCGCGCGCTCGAGGCTGTGTTGCAAAAGGCGGGCAGCACGCACTTGGTGCGCGTCGTAGTCAACGGGCAAACTTACGAGACGCTGGTGCGCGAAGTGCAGCGCGACGTGATCCGCCGCGATATCTTGCACGTGGACTTCCTGCGCGTGGATTTGACCAAGAAACTGCGCACGGAAGTCGCGATTGTGCTGACGCGCGTGCCGAAGCTCGCCGCTGACCTGATGCTGGCTCAACCTGTTATCTCAGTTGAAGTGGAATGCCTGCCGACCAACATTCCTGACCGTATCGAAGTAGATGCCTCGCGCTTGACGGCGCTCGGCGCTAAGCTGACCGTAGCTGACCTGCCTGTGTTGGAAGGCGTGCAATATCTCGCCGATCCGCACGAGGTGATCGCGCGCGTCGAATCCCTGACAAGCGTTGCGGCTGAAGAGACAGCTGAGGAAGGCGCTGCAGCGGCTGAGCCTGAAGTCATCGAGCGCGGCAAGAAGCAGGAGGAAGAGTTCTGAAACACGCGCATTCAATTCTTTGTCGCGTGTTTTGCTTGTAGACCAAAATGCCACACGCCGTGCCAAAAGCCTAGACCATAGCTCAAGTGCAACGCGGCGAAGACGAGCGGCAAGCGCCTCAAGTGCTGCCAACCATGCCGCGCTGCCAGAGCTGCTGAGGTGCTCAGATTCACCACTGCATACGCAATGATGACGAGCGCCCAAAGCAGTCTCGCCAGTGGGCTAAACACGGCAAGCGCGCCGCCTAAAATCAGCGCAGCCACGAAGAGCGGCGGCACAAATTGGCGCAAGCTCATCTGGCGCGGATGCTTTTGCAGCACGCGCACCTTGTAGAAGCCGTACTGATAGTATTGCTGCCAAACTCTGCGCAACGTGGCGCGGCTGTAGTAGCGCGAGCGAATTTTGGGTGTCAGCAGCAGACGGAAGCCGAGCTTGCGCAGCCGGTAGTTGTATTCATCATCTTGATTGCGCACCAAAGTCTCGTCGTAGGGGCCAGCGCGCTCGATCACATCGCGCCGATAGGCAGGAAAAGCAAGTGTATCCGCATAAAGCGCGCGATCCTTCACTGTGCGAAAGGCAGCGCCGCCGACGCCAAACCAGCTGCTCATGGCGAGCGCAATCGACTGACCGTAGGGCGTCTGTCCGACCGTCTCAATTGGGCCGCCGACGCCCCCCGCCTCGCCGCGCTGCAAATGCGCCACGCATTGTGAGATGTAATCCGGCGCAATCTCGCAGTGGCCGTCCACGCGCACGATGATCTCGCCGCGGGCTATACCCTGCGCCAAGTTCATGCCTGCCGGCACGATCTGGCGCGGATTATCTATGACCGTGATAGCGCGCTCAGGATGTTGCGCCGCAAGCCGCGCTATCTCAGCGCGCGTGCCATCGCTAGACATGCCGTCCGCGATGATGATCTCCACGCGCTCAGGCGGATAATCTTGCGCCAAAACAGCGCCCAAGCTGCGCACGATGAAATCTGCCTCGTTGCGGATAGGCATGATCACAGTCACTAAGGGCAGCTCATCGGCCATCGCTGAGCGCTCTCCCAAAAACAGTCTTTAATCGCGCGCAACTTGTATCGAGACTCAGCGTGCAGCACCTACAGTTCCTTGAATAAATCCCAGCTTTTGTTGAGGTCGGTCTTTACAAGCGCCGCTGAGTGTGCTATACTTTAAATCAGAACGATGCGGGGTGGAGCAGTGGCAGCTCGTCGGGCTCATAACCCGGAGGTCGCAGGTTCGAATCCTGCCCCCGCTATCTGAACCCACTATCTAAAGTTGAGACGCTGTGCTTCGAGCGCAGCGTCTTTATTCTCATGCGCGCCCGAATTCCTTGGCGAGCTGCGCCGCGCTGATGTGAATCAAAGTCGGGCGCCCGTGCGGGCAGCTCAACGGATGCTCGCAGCGCTCTAATTGGCGCAACAAATCATTCATCTCAGTGTAGCTGAGAACTTGCCCTGCCTTCACGGCTGCTGCCTTGCATATGCGCAAGATCAGCTGCGCTTCAAGGGCAGATTCCCCCGCTGCCTTGCCCTGTTCAAGGTCTGCCAACACTTCAGCCACTGCCTCAGCGGGGTTGCGCTTGCCCAGCGCGGCAGGCACGGCATGAACGCGCACCATGTTCGCGCCAAATGGCTCGATCTCAAAGCCGGCGGCGCGCATCGCTGCGATGTTCTCTTCGATCAAGCGCAGCGTAGCTGGCGGCACGTTCAAGGTGAACGGCTGCAAGGTGCGTTGTGCAATCGGCTTGTGCTGCGCCCGATTGCGCAGATACTGCTCATACAAAATGCGCTCGTGCGCAGCGTGCTGATCGATCAAATACATGCCAGCAGGCGCTTCTGCGATGATGTAAGTCGCGGCTAACTGCCCGACGATGCGCATCGGCGGCAAACTGCGCGGGCGCTGCGCTAGGGCTTCTTCAGACAGCTCAGGCGCGGGCTGCACATGCTGTGCATGGCGCCCTGAGTCTTCTGTAGCGAGCTTCAGCGCAGGCCGAGCGGATTGCGCGTTGCCCGAAACGCGCCACGGTCGCTCTAAATCGGCGGCGCGCGGCGCGAAGCTCGGCACGCTGCTCACGCCCAGCACGGCGCGCCGCACAGCGCGTTGCACAGCGCTGAAGACCACCTCAGGCGCGCGGAAGCGCACCTCGGCCTTCGCCGGATGCACGTTCACGTCCACTTCCGAAGGCGGCAAGACGATCATCAGCACTGCGATGGGATAGCGATCCTCTGGCATCAGCGTGTGATAGGCTTGCGAGATGGCGTAACTCAAGCCGGCGTCTTGGACATGCCGTCCGTTGACGAAGAGCGTGATGTAGGCGCGCGTGGTGCGATTGAGCGTCGGCGCGCTTGTATAGCCATAGACGGCAACAGACGTTCTCTCGCTCTCAAGCGGCTGCACAGGCAGCAGCTGCCGAACGATCTCCAAGCCAAGCGTCTCGACCAGCACATCGGCGAGGTTGCCGTTACCGCTCGTGGCAAAGCTTGGGCGACCGTCTTGGCTCAAACTGAAACGCACGTCAGGGTACGCCATCGCGTAGCGCATCAGCACGCTCTCAATTTGACGGCGTTCCGTCGCCTCAGACTTCAGAAACTTCAGGCGCGCAGGCGTGTTGAAGAACAGGTCTTCGACGGTCAAAATCGTGCCTTGCGGCGTGCCTTCGGGGCAGCGCTCGATCAAGCGACCGCCTTCAAGGCGCAAAAACGTGCCGACTTTCTCCCCAACAGAGCGTGTCAGCATGGTCACGCGCGATACGCTGGCGATGCTCGCCAAGGCTTCTCCGCGAAAGCCTAGTGTCTGCAGGCGCTCCAGATCGTCAATGCGCTGCAATTTGCTGGTGGCATAGCGCGCAAAGGCGAGCGGCGCTTCTTCAGCGGGGATGCCGCAGCCATCATCGCTGACGCGAATCAATTTGCGCCCGCCGCCTTGCACTTCAACGCGGATGTTGCGCGCTCCCGCGTCCAGCGCGTTCTCGATCAGCTCCTTGACCACAGAGGCAGGTCGCTCAATGACTTCGCCGGCGGCGATTTGCGCTGCTACGCTCTCGGGCAGAATACGGATCGGCATTACAGCAATCTCCACAGCACAATTCTAGCGCAATTAGCGATGCAGAGCGTGCAATTGACCTGATTCCAGAATACACTAGGGCGAAAACTTAACCTGAGATGAAAAGCCTATTATGCAGAATGCGATCCAAGAAGAGCCGACTGCTCACGATATCATCCCTGACCTGCGCATTGTGCCAACTGGCAGTTTGGTTCCGCATGAAGAACACGACCCGCAGCGCGCCGCGCCGCTGATTGAGCGCATTCGGGCTGCCGGGACTTGGCTCAACCCGCCCGTTGTGGCGCCTTTGGATGCCGAGCGCTACGTGATCCTCGACGGCGCCAATCGGCACTATGCGCTGCAAGCGCTCGGCTACCCGTACATTCTAGTGCAAGTGGTCAGCTATGAGAGCGGCGCTGTAGAATTACAGACATGGCATCATGTGATCAGCGGCATCTCATGGTTCGAGTTTTTGCGGAACTTGCGCGCGATCAGGACTTTTCAGATCGAGAGCAGCGATCTGTTGAGCGCGCGCGATGCGCTGGCGCGTCGCGAGGTGCTTGCCTACACTGTGCTGAGCGATAATCGCGCTTACACGCTGAACGCTGAAGCGCATACGCTCGCGGCGCGCACAGCCGCCTTGCGCGAGATGGTGAATACCTACAAGGCGCGTGGGGCGCTCAATCGGATCAACACGGACTCGATCAGCATCGCGCGCCGCCTTTATCCTGAAGCGGTCGCCATTGTTGTCTTCCCGCGCTACCATCCTGCTGAGATCATGGCGGCAGCGCGGGAGGGCGTGCGTTTGCCGCCCGGCATCAGCCGTCACATCATTCGCGGACGCGCCATGCGCTTGAACTATCCGCTGAGCGCGCTCGCCGAGACGGGCGAGACACTCGCTGAGAAAAATGAGGCGCTGCGCCGCTGGGTTCAGCAGCGCATAGCAGAGCGGCGCGTCCGCTACTACCCTGAACCGACTTACTTGTTCGATGAGTGACAGACGGCATGGAAATTCACTTCGCAGAGCCTGATCAAGTGCCGCAGCCGCGCGATAAGGTGCGCATCGAGCGGCTGACAGCGCAGCCGTATCCTGATGGCTGGCGCATCAAGCTGAACGTGGATGTGACTCCTTTCCAAGAGCGCCCCAACTTAGAGCTGCGCGTGCTACGCCTGCCGGAAGAACGGGTCATCGCTGAGCTGAGCATCATTGAGACGATGCATCGCAAGATGGAATTCACAGTGCATGTGCGCGGCGTCGCCACGCCGAACGGCGACTACCTAGCACAAGCCGACCTATACTACGAAGAGCGCACTGCGCCACAAGATCGGCGCGAGGTGCCATTCAGCATCCAAGTTTGAAGCGCATTTCAGCTGATATGCGAAGGCGGGCTGCGCGCTACCTCGTCTCTGAGCTACCACCACAGCGCTACCTTCTTGAGAGACGACCTGCAGCTGAAGGACGCGCTGCCCCTGCTCAGCATTGCCGCGCTGTTGCTCGGCAGCGCTGCGATCAGCTCCCGCCATCACGATCCGAGTGTGCGAGGCATATCCGCGTCCGCGCAGCCGAGCGCAGTTCCCTTGCCAAGCCACAGCAAGAGGATCTCTAGGCTCAGCGCAAGCCGCGCCAATAGCGCTCTTCGCGCCAGACGTTCGCCGTGTTGCTGTAGCCGGCTTGTTCCCAGAAGCCGGGGCGATCCTCAGCTGTGAACTCGATAGCGCGCAGCCACTTACCGCCTTTCCACAGGTAGAGATCGGTATCTCGCGGCTGACCTGGCAGCGCGCCCATCAGGCCGCGCAGCGGATAGCCATGTTCAGGCGTGAGCGGCTCGCCGTTGTAGTGCGTGGCGAGCAGGAAGTTGTCGGCAAGGACGACTTCGATCGGCGTGTTGGTGGTGTAGCCAAACTCGCAGTGCTGAATGGCGTAGCGCGCCTCTGGGCGCAGCTTGATCAAGCCTAATTCGATCAGCGTCCTCAGATGCACGCCGCGCCAGCGCGTATCGAACTTGCTCCAGCCTGTCACGCAGTGAATATCGTAGACGACTTCGGTCTTCGGCAGCGCGTTGAACGCTTCCCACGACCAGACGCGCTCTTCCTCAACCAAGCCGAAGATGCGGAACGTCCATTGGCTCAGGTCTTTGTAGATCGGCACGGGGCCGTAGTGCAGCACAGGGAATTTCTGCGTGAGCGTCTGTCCTGGCGGCAGGCGCCCGCTCTGGCGCACTTCTTCTTCCTTGCGGCGGCGATTCAAGAAGTTCTCGAACATGGCGATATCATCTCCTCATCAAGATTTTCTTGAGAGACTATTATGAGAGGGGCGAACGCGCGGATTTGCCCCTATGCGCCGCGCTGATTCTGGCACAGCGCGCGATGAAGCAGACGCTGACCAGCGCCTGCGCACGACCCATAACGGCAATTGATAGCTTTTCGTTATAGGTATGGGTTGCAGCGCCATGCCGCCTCGGCGAAACTCATGTCGAGTCAGCGCTATAACCGTATATAAGAGGTGACGAGCTATGTCTACCATCACCTTGATTGACAATCAGTATGTCACGCTCTGGTTTCATGAAGATACAGGCATTGTGCATCACGTCTATCGGCTTGGCATCGGCGGCGACTATCTGAAGGAAGCGCTCATGCGCGGCACGGACTGTCTGATCGAGCGCAAGGCCTACAAGTGGCTCTCCGATAACCGCGCCATTGAGGGCGTAACCGATGAAGAGGCGCACTGGATTGACACTGTGTGGCTGCCGCGCACCATGGCTGCCGGCTGGAAGTACTGGGCGCTCGTTGTGCCAGAATCAGCTATGGGGCGCATGAATATGATTCAATTTGTCCAGTCGTTTGCCAATCAAGGCGTGATGGTGCGCGTCTTCACCGACCCTGATGTGGCAATGGAGTGGCTGATCAACGTGGATAAGCAGGATAAGCAGACGCAAAGCTGAGTTGTGCTGCATCTTCATATCCTCAGCGGCTGAAAGTGAACGGCGTCGCTGTGCCGATCAGGAAGAACAGCACGATTGTGGCATAGCCGAGCAGCTTGCGCCTGTTATCCAGCGGCGTGATGTCGTCGCCCGGCGGCGGGTGCCGCAGCCCCGTCAGGAAGGCGAGCAGGGCGAAGAATAGCAGGCTGGGGAAGCTTGTCAAGCCTATAAAGATCATGCCGACGAACGTGATCAGCGCGACTGTCCAAGCCCCTTCGCCGAACAGGGTGTACATGACGTGACCGCCGTCCAACTGACCGATGGGCAGCAAATTCAAGACGGTCAACAACATGCCGAACCACGCCGCGAGAGCGACCGGCTGGCGCGCCACGAAGACGGCGAGGGATGAGATGTTGCGTCCGCCATAGGTTTGCAGCAGGTCAGGGCGCAGCACATCGCCCAGCCCTTGCAGCAAGATCGGCATTCCGATGCGCTCGTTGCCGAGGCCTTGCAAGAGCAGGCTGTTCACGCCGCTTGGCGGCAGGAACAGGCCGATGATATAAGCGATCAGCGCTACTGCAAAGCCTGCCAGCGGCCCGCTGATGCCGACATCGAAGAGCGCCTTGCGATTGTTGAGCGGACTCTTGATGAAGATCACAGCGCCTAGCGTGCCGAGCAAGAAAAATGGAAACGGGATGAAATACGGCAGCGTCACTTCTACTTTGTGACGGCGCGCTGCCAAGTAGTGCCCCATCTCATGCGCGCCGAGGATCAGCAAGAGCGTGAGCGCAAACGGTGCACCCGCTTGAATCACGTTGACGAGGCTCTCAAAGTTGCCGCGTTGCAAGGCGCGCAGGTTGAGCACAATGCCTTGAAATTGCGCGCCGCTAAGCGTGACAGTGATGATGGTGAGCAGCAACAGCGCCAAGTGCAGCCAGCGCGGCGAGTTGATGCGGCGAGGCTGCACAGTGCCTTCGATCAAGACGACCATATCTACGTTGCCCTTGCGGCGCAGCAGTGGCGTGTAGCCAAGCGCGCTGTAGCGCTTCAATAGGATCGGATAGGTCGGCTCAGAGTCGGCGAGCAGCCTGCCCTGAAAGATAATCGCGCGCCCTGTGTTGCCGTTGTGCATCGAGTGTTCTTCGTAGTCCACGTTGTAGATCAGGAAGACATCTTCAAGCGCGGCAGCCAGACGCTGCAGCGTATCTTCTGCCGCCTGTACAGCCGAGACGGTTGGGCGCGCGGGGAAAAATTCCAGCTCGCCCATCAATTCAGGTAGCGCCATATTGCTTACACCATTGCAACTTGAATAATCAAACTTGCGCGATCGGCAAGCGCACAGTCATCGTCGTGCCGACGCCAACCTCGCTGCGCGCCTCGATGCTGCCGCCGTGCGCCTGCACGATTTCTAGCGCAATCGTCAGCCCTAGTCCTGTGCCACGCTGGGTGCCGAGATTGGCGCGGAAGAATGGCTCGAAGATGTGCTTGATCGACTCAGAATCTATGCCGATGCCGTTATCTTCGACCTCCACAAGCGCGCTGGACTCATCTCGGCTCAGGCGGACGCACACTCGCCCTTGCGCCTGCGTATAGTTTAGCGCATTCACCAGCAAATTGGTGAAAACTTGCACTAGGCGACCGGCATCCGCTAAGACAAGGATATCAGGCTCCGGCAGTTCCCCCTGTAACTGGACGCCTTTGGCCTCAAAATGCGGGCGCTGCACCTCTAGCACCTCTTGCAGCACATCTTGCAGGCGGCACAAGCGCCGATCGAGCGCGATCATGCCGCGCTCAAAGCGCGTCACGTCCAGCAGGTCTTCTACAAGCGCCTGGATGCGCTGCGTCACTTGCTCAATCACGCGCAAGTGTTCATTAGCGGCATTGGGCTGATGGCGCAGCAAGTACAGCCGCATCTTGAGGTTGGTGAGCGGGGTGCGCAGCTCATGCGCGGCGTTGGCGATGAAACGATCCTTCTGCGCCCGCAAGCGCTTCTCAGCGCTGATATCGCGCACCAAGATGACCACGCCGACGAACTTGCCGCGCAAATCCGTGACCCTGCTGGCTGCCACCTGCGCATCAAAGACGCTGCCATCTTTGCGGCACGTGCGAACTTGGCTCTGCCAATAGCCATCGCGCTCAAGCGCTTGCCCTATCGCCTCAAGCGACGGCACATCATCGGGCGTAGGGAATTTTGAGACAATTTCCAATAGCGACAGCCCGACAATCTCCGACTCATGATAGCCGAGCAGGCGGTGGAAAGCAGGATTGGTGTAAGTAGCGCGCCATGTATCTTGTAGTTCGAAGAAGATCACGCCCTCTTCCATCGCGCTGAGGATGGCGTTCAGGCGTCCGCGCTCGATCTCCAGTTCGCGCGTGCGCTGGCGCACGTGGCGCTCCAAATCTTTGGCGTTGCGCTGAATGGTCGTGTACAGATTGGCGTTTTGAATGGCAATCGCCGCGTAGCCTGCGAGCGTCTTCAGGCGCTCAACATGCTCTAGCGTGAAGAAGTTTGGCGTGGCGCTTTCGAAGTTCAAAATGCCGATCACACGCCCTTCAATTTCGATCGGCAAGCCGAGATAAGACTTGATCCATTCAGCGCCTTCGATGTGCAGCCAAGCTGGCGCCTCGTCCGTATTGGGGATCAGATCAACCGCGCCTGCCTGCTGCAAACGCTCGAGCCTAGCGCGCACGGACGTGCGCGCGAAAACAGCTTCCCAGCGCTCGCGCGTCATGTGGCTAGAGCGCCCGCGCGCCGCAGTGACGTATCCTTTATCTGCCTCGAACAGCACTACACTGCTGCCGTCGCACGGCACAAGGCGCTCCGCGTAGTCGAGAATCGTCTCTAGCGTGTATTGGGTATCAAGCGAGCTGGTCAAGGCTATCGAGGCTTCGGCGAGCGTCTGCAGCAGAAGAGTCTTTTGACGCTCTGCTTCTCGGGCGCGTTGGCACGCTGTGATATCGATCGCAACGCCGATGCCGCCGACGACCTTTCCGTGCTCATCCCGCAGCGGCGTGAGATGGGTCTCTAGCGCGCTCTCAGCGTTCGGCATGAAGGTAACAGTGCAGGTCTCGCCCTGCAAGACGCGCAGCAAATGCGCGCCAATGAAGCGATCCTCCAGCGCCGAGCGTCCGACCACCGCTCGCAAGGAAGGGTAGTGCCTGTCCAGTAGCGAGCCTTCCACAAAAGTGACCACGCCTTTGTGGTCGAAGGTGAACAGGATGATCGGCGCGTTGCTGATCACAAAGCGCAAGCGCGCCTCGCTCTCGCGCAGCGCACGGTTGATCTCGACGCGGCGCAGCGTGCTGGCGAAGACACCTGCCGCAATCGAGAGCAGCGCTGCATCTTCGTGTTGCCACGGGCGCGGTTGGCTGATTGAAGAGAAGATCAAGCAGCCGCGCAACGCCGCGCCGTCGTGCATAGCGATCGCCATCAGCGTGCGCACGCCGCAGGCGGTCAAAACATCGCGAGCGGGATGCTCGGCGGGCAACTCTTGAGCGTCAGGGATGATTAAAATCTCCTGCTGCTTGAAGGCGTCGATGTAGAAGTGCCAGGACGCTTCGGGGTCGACCTGCGGAAAGCGCCCGAAGAG
>JAGHYP010000048.1 GCA_017743585.1 Chloroflexota bacterium | reverse complement strand
TCCCTAGAGGCCCAGTTGGAAGAAGCGCGTCGCAAGGCGGATGAATATTTGGACGGCTGGAAGCGCACGCTCGCTGAGTTCGATAACTACCGCAAGCGGATTGAGAAAGAGCGCGAAGAGATCGCTCAAAACGTCACGATTGAGACGTTGCGCCGCTTGCTGCCTATCGTGGATGACTTCGAGCGCGCGCTAGAGGCTCTGCCCGCCGAAAAGGCTGAGGACGAGACGCTCAAAGGCTTCGTCCTGATTCATCGCAAGCTGCTCAGCGTGTTGGAAAGCGCTAATCTCACGCAAATCGATCCAAAAGGGCAGGCATTCGATCCAACGCGCCACGAGGCAATTGGACAAGAGCCGAGCAGCGAAGTTGCCAGCGGACATGTCAGCGCGGTGCTGCAGAAAGGCTACTTGCACGGCGACCGCGTGATCCGTCCCGCCCTAGTGCGCGTGGCGGAGTAGCAGCTTGAGCAAGGCAGATGGCGATGCAGGACTTGAAACATCTGCTCACACATACAGATGAGGAGATATCAAAACAATGGCTAAGGTAATCGGCATTGATCTCGGCACGACGAACTCAGTGATGGCAGTGATGGAAGGCGGTCAGCCGACTGTGATTCCGACGAGCGAAGGCAGCCGCCTGTTGCCTTCGGTAGTCGCCATCAATCCCAAGACGGGCGAGCGATTGGTCGGGCATGCAGCGCGCCGTCAAGCTGTCATCAACCCTGAGAATACGATTTTCTCGATCAAGCGCTTCATGGGGCGCAAGTTCAACGACCCTGAAGTGCAGCGCGCCATGAAGATCGTCCCTTACAAGGTGACCGAAGCGCCAAACGGCGACGTGCGCGTGATCATGGGCGGCAAGGAATACAGTCCGCCGGAGATCAGCGCGATGATCTTGAGCAAGCTGAAGGCGGATGCAGAGGCATTTCTTGGTACGGACGTGAATCAGGCGGTCATCACAGTGCCTGCTTACTTCAACGACAGCCAGCGGAACGCCACCAAAGATGCCGGCCGCATCGCAGGCTTGGAAGTTTTGCGCATCATCAACGAGCCAACAGCATCTGCGCTCGCTTACGGTCTGGATAAGAAAGGTGATCAGACGATCGCCGTCTACGACATGGGCGGCGGCACCTTCGATATCTCGATCCTAGACGTGGGCGACGGCGTCTTCGAGGTGAAGGCGACCAACGGCGATACTTATCTGGGCGGTGACGACTTCGACAACCGCATCATCAATTGGATCGCCGATGAGTTCAAGCGCGAGCATGGCATTGACCTGCGCACAGATCGGCAGGCGCTGCAGCGCCTGAAGGAAGCCGCTGAGAACGCCAAGAAAGAGCTCTCGCAGACCATGCAGGCGGAGATCAACCTGCCGTTCATCACAGCGGATGCCAATGGGCCGAAGCACTTGGTGATGCCGCTCTCGCGCGCCAAGCTGGAGCAGCTGACCGCTGACCTGATCGAGCGCTCGCTAGAACCTGTGCGCCGCGCGCTTGAGGACGCCGGCATCAAACCGAGCGACGTGGACGAGGTGGTGCTGGTCGGCGGCATGACTCGTATGCCCGCCATACAAGAGGCAGTCAAGAAGCTCTTCGGCAAGGAGCCGAACAGGAGCGTCAATCCAGACGAGGTGGTGGCAATCGGCGCGGCGATTCAGGCGGGCGTGCTGAGCGGCGAGGTGAAGGACGTGCTGCTGCTGGACGTGACGCCGCTCACGCTGAGCATCGAGACGCTTGGCGGCGTGGCGACGCCGTTGATCGAGCGCAACACGACTATTCCTGTGCGCAAGTCGCAGATATTCTCGACGGCATCCGATAATCAGACTCAGGTCGAAATCCACGTCGTGCAGGGCGAGCGCCCGCTGGCGAGCGATAACAAGTCGCTGGGTCGCTTCATCTTGGATGGCATTCCGCCGGCGCCGCGCGGCGTGCCGCAGATCGAGGTCACCTTCGATATTGACGCCAATGGCATCCTGAACGTCTCGGCGACGGACAAGGCGACTGGTCGCTCGCAGCGCATCACGATCACTGCCTCAAGCGGCCTGACCGAAGAGGAGATCCAGCGCATGATCAAGGAAGCTGAGCGCTATCGCGCTGCTGATGAGCGCCGCAAGAAAGAGATCGAGCTGAACAACCTAGCGGATAGCACGATCTACAGCGCCGAGAGAGCCTTGCGCGAGTACGGCGATAAAATTGACAGCACGCTCAAGAGCGGCATCGAGAAGCAGATCGAGGCGCTTAAGAAAGCGCGCGAGAGCCGCGATCAAGGGCAGATTCGGAGCGCTGTGGAAGAGCTGCAGCGCAGCATTCAGCAGATCGGCGCCAGCATGTACGGTCAGCCGAACGTCGGCGGCGCGGGAACTGGGCAGCCAGACGGGCGCGGCAAGGAAGACGTGGTCGAAGGCGAAGTGGTAGACTGATCGCCACGCGCATGTCGCTCTCAGTTGCGGCGCGGGTCGCCTGATCCGCGCCGCGTTTTTCAATTGTTCCTATGGCGTTCGCCGCCTTCGCCGTAGATGGTTAGCAACATGTCGCTGATCAAGCCTGCCATGTGGCGCACGGTCGCCACAGCGCGTCCGTAGTGCATTCGCGTCGGCCCCAAGACCAGCAGAGCGCCAGTTGTCTGCTCTGGCACACCATAACGGCTGATGACCATGCCCAAGTGCTGGAGGTTCTCCCAGCGCCCTTCGCCGCCGATCACCACGCGCACCTGCCCAATCGCCCAATCGGGGAGCTCTGCTACGATGTCTTGCAGCACCTGCTGTTCTTCGATCGCTCGGATTGCTTGTTGCGCGCCGATGCGCTCTGTGAAGAGCGGCAACACCTCGCTCAGCCCTTCGCAGTAGGTGAAGCGCGCAGGCGCGCGATCTGCTTCCTCCATCACATCAGCGGTCGCCTCGATGATCTCGCGAGCCAGTTCGTTCTCAACTTGCTTGGCACGGCTGCGAACTTGATCTGCGTTCAGCCCTTCGCACGTGGCATTGAGCTGCGCCGCGACCGCGCTGAGCCGCTCTTGGCTCGGCGCTTCTGACAGAGTCAGCATCTGCTGGCGCACCTCGCCGCCGTGCAGCACCAAGACCATCACCACAGCGCGCCCTTGTGCGGCGAGCAGCGCTAGATGCTTGTATTGGCTGTTGACGGCGCGCGGCGAGGTCACGAGCGCTGCGCCTTGCGCGTTGCGCGCGATCAGCGCCGCTGCTAGACGCAAGCCGCCTTCCAGATCGTTGGCGGCGGACGCAAAGGCCGAGTCAAGCGCTTGTTTTTCATCAGGCGGCAGTTCATCAGAGAGCAGGCGGCGCACGAAGTAACGGTAACCGCTCTCAGTCGGCACGCGGCCAGCTGAGGTGTGCGGCGCAGTGAGCAGGCCAAGCTCCTCAAGGCGCGCCATCTCATTGCGAATGGTAGCGCTGCTCAGGTTCAACAAATACGTCTCTGCCAAGAACTTACTGCCAACAGGCTCAGGCCTGTTGGTATACTCGTGGATGATCAGCGCTAAGATTTTCTCTTGCCGCTCAGTAAGTTCAGGCAGTCCTGTCGCGTCTAACAATACGCTCGCCATATCCAGCACAGCAACACGCTTCGCGATATGATACAATTTTAATGCAAAATCAGCGAACGAAGGATAGGAGACATGGGCAAGCATACCTTTGACGTGACGGACAGCAACTTCCAAGCAGAGGTGCTGAACAGCCCGACGCCGGTCTTGGTGGACTTCTGGGCGAAGTGGTGCCAGCCGTGCAAGATGATCGCGCCGATTGTGGACGAAGTGGCTGCGCGCTACGAAGGGCGGCTGCGCGTCGCCAAGCTGGATATTGACTCCAATCCGCACACCACAGAGACCTACGGCATTCAGGGCGTCCCGACGCTGGTGCTGTTCAAGAATGGCGTCCCAGTCCATTACATCGTCGGCTACCGCACACGCGATAAGCTGGAAGCGGAACTGAACAAGCACCTCGCGCCCGCTCAGTCCTGAGCTGCCGCGCGCTCGTGAGGTCAGCCTGCCGCGCTGACCTCACTTTTTTGCCCCGCTGCTGCGTTCAGGGGTAGACTTCCGCTCGCTGCGGCACATCTGTTCAGATGAGCAAAATGACTCAAAATGGCCAAGACGATGCAAGGTGTATTCTTTCTAGGCGCAGGGCAACTGGAATTGCGCGAAGTGCCGATCCCTGAGCCTGATGAGGGCGAGGTGATCGTGAAAGTTGGCGCTGCCACAACTTGCGGCACTGACCTGAAAGCCTACAAGCGTGGACACAGGCTCTTCAAGCCGCCAATGCCGTTCGGTCATGAGTGGGCAGGCACGATCAGCGCCGTCGGCGCGGGCGTGCGCGGCTTCAAAGAGGGCGACCGCGTCACGGCGGCAAACTCGGCGCCGTGTAGCGCGTGCTATTACTGTCGGCGTGGCAAGCCGCAGCTCTGCGTACACCTCGAGTCGCGCTTCAATTGGGGGACGTACGCTGAGTACTTGCGCGTGCCTGCGCACATCGTCAGCGTCAACATGCACAAGATTCCCGACCATCTCAGCTTCGCTGAGGCAGCTTTCATCGAGCCGTTGGCGTGCGCTGTGCTGTGCATCAACTACGCTGAGGTAGCGCTTGGCGATACGGTTGCAATCATCGGCAGCGGCGCGCAGGGGCTGATGCAAATCCAGCTGGCGAGGGCGATGGGCGCGTCTCGCATCATCGTCATCGGGCGCGCGCACGGGCGCCTTGAAGTGGCGCGGCAGCTCGGCGCGGATGAGACGATCAGCACGCTCGATACCGACGCTGTGGCTGCCGTCAAGGCGCTGACCGAAGGGCGCGGCGCGGACGTGGTCATCGAGGCGGCGGGCAGCGCCGAGACATGGCAAATGGCGTGCCAGATGGCGCGTCCAGCTGCCACAGTCGTCCTGTTCAGCGGCCTGCCAAGCGGTACGCAAGTCAGCTTCGATGCAACACACATCCACTACGACGAGATCACGCTCAAGGGCGTGTTCCATCACACGCCGCGCACGGTTGAGCAAGCGCTGCAATTGCTGATCAGCGGTCAGGTGAACGTCAAGCCGATGATCAGCGGCGCAATCGCGCTGCGCGACGTTGAAGACGGCTTGAATCGCATGGCGCGCAGCGAGGCGATCAAGTTGGCAGTGCTGCCGGAGCTGAACTGAGCTATTAGTGACGCAAGCGCGCTCAGCGCGAGGCACGGCTCGTCTCCTGCCGAGCGGATGACTCCGAGCGTTGTGCCTTCAGCGATTGCCATGCTCTCGGCAATGTCATCATCCGTGGCTAGCGGCGCCTGCGCTTCACACAAGCGCGCTTCCCCTGCCACAACCAAGCGACGCGCAGCCCTTGCCGATTGTTCAGCACGTGGTTCAAAGCAGTGGTCTCGAAAGCACGGTCACTGAAGGCGGCGCTTGATCAAAAATGGGCGCGAGAAATGACGCTAAATCTTAATTATGTTGTCAAGGCAGGCTATTTGCGCTTTTCAAGCGCCTGCAAGGGAAAAATGTCCCGCGAGCGATTGGCAAAGCGCCCGACTAGATCGTAGATCATGGCTCCAGTGATCTGGACGGGGACGATCGGGCGATCTGTCGGCGCCTCGCCTTCGATGATCACGTAGCCGTCCACTTCAGGCGCGTCGCGGTAGCTGCGCCCAACAGTCAGACCGTCGCCGCGCCCCTCGATCAGCACGTCAAGTGTCCTGCCGACAAAAGCCTGATTTTTTGCCAAGCTGATCGCCTGCTGCACTTGCATCAGCTGCTCGCGGCGCGCCTGTTTGACTTCTTCAGGCAAGTGGTTAGGCTGCTGCGCTGAGAGCGTGTTCTCTTCGAAGCTGTAAGTGAAGACGCCGACGCGGTCGAATTGCATATGACGCACGAATTGCACCAGCTCTTCGAACTCAGCCTCGGTCTCGCCGGGATAGCCGACGATGAACGTCGTTCGGAGCGCCAACCCCGGCATGGCAGCGCGCATTTTCTCAACCGTGCGATATACCCACTCCAGATTGGCAGGGCGGCGCATTCGCCGCAGCGTCGCGCGGCTGGCGTGCTGCAATGGCATGTCGAGATACGGCAGAATCTGCCGACGAGTCGCCATGATCTCAATCAAGTGGTCGGTGACGGCGCCAGGATAAGCGTACATGACCCGAATCCACGCGATATCGGTCTCGGTCGTCAGCCGATCCAGCAAATGCGCCAAGCCGTCGCGCATTCCCAAGTCGTGACCGTAATCAGTTGTATCTTGTGCAATTAAGATCAGCTCTTGCACGCCTTGCGCGCTCAGGCGCTGCGCCTCAGCGATGATCACGTCGGGCGGGCGGCTGACCGCTGTGCCTTTGATGAGCGGAATGGCGCAAAAAGCGCACGGACGGCGGCAGCCATCGGCGATTTTGAGGTAGGCGCTGTGGCCTTGCACGCTGGCGCGCAGGACGCCGCGCTCATCGCTGCCGACGGTGGTCGCCTCAGCAGGCAGGTGGTAGAGCGGCTCGGGATGTTTGCGCGCGCGCAGGCGGCGAATCAGCTCTAGGATATCCATCCAGCGGCGCGTGCCGATCACGCCATCTAGGCCCGGGACCTGCGCGGCGAGTTCTGCGCCGTAGCGCTGCGCCATGCAGCCTGCCGCGATCAGGTACTGATCAGGGCGTTTGCGCCGCGCTAACTCGCGCAATGTCTTCAGACTCTCGGCTTTGGCGGCGTTGATGAAGCCGCAAGTGTTCACGATCAGCACTTCGGCTTGCCGCGCGCTCTCAGAGGCAATCATGCCGCCCTCATCCAAGAGCTGCGCCATGCTGGCTGCGTCCACTGCGTTCTTAGCACAGCCGAGATTGATCAAATAGTAGGTGTTGCGCGCTGTGCGCTGCTTTGTCATTGGCTATTCAGTGCCTTTAGGAAATTGCGTCAAGGCAATTCAAGGCGATTCTAGCGGCTCTGCGCGCCCTCGGCGCGCCCTAGATGAATGACGATCGCGCTGATGTTGTCTTCGCCGCCGCGCTCGTTAGCCAACTCGATCAAATCAAGCGTGGCTTCGGTCGGATTCTCCGTGCGCAGCACGATCTCAGCGATATCGCAATCTTCGAGATGGCGCGTCAGACCGTCTGAGCAAAGCACGATCCGATCATCGCTCTGCAAAGTGTGCCGATGCAAGTCGATCTCCAGCTCAGTGGATTGCCCGAGCGCGCGGTAAAGCACGTGACCCATTGGATGACGGCGTGCCTGTTCCAGCGTCAAATGCCCTGAAGCGACCAGCGCCTGCACAAAGCTATGGTCGCTGGTGATCTGCCTGATGGTGCGATCGCGCGCATCTACAAGGTAAAGGCGACTATCGCCGACGTGCGCTGCCAGAACGCGATTATTCCGCACGAGCGCGAGCGTAGCAGTCGTTCCCATACCACGCCGCGAGATATCGCGCCGCGCGCGCTCGACTACTGCGCAATTCGCGCGCTCAATGGCAGTCTGCAGGCGTTTGAGCAACTCGTCTTCGCTCAGGGCGGCCAGCTGATCGCCGCCGCGCTCGCTACCTGTGAAGCTGGCCTGCACTGACTCCACCACCAGCCGGCTGGCTTCTTCGCCCGCTGCCGCGCCGCCCATGCCATCTGCAACTAAGGCGAGCACCAAGCCATCCACTGACCATATGCCGAGGCTATCCTCGTTGCTGCTGCGCACCTTGCCAGCGCTGGTGCGCGCGCTTAGGCGCAGCTGGGTGCCGAGATTTTCATCAGGTATCAGCAATGGCGCGTTACAATGGGCGCAGCGCGTAGCGGTTGGCAAGTTATAAGTGCCACACTTCAGACAAGTGAGCGGCTCGCCATTCAGGTTCTCAGGTAGCACTCTCGACCTTGCCTTTCGCAGGCGGTTCAATCCGTCTTAGCTCGAACAGGCCGCGATCGCGCCGGCGGATGAAGCGAAGCGCGCTTTCGATCAGGCCGCCTGTGCTGCCTAAGCCGTTGACCACAGGCGCATCGTCGAGGCGGCGATTGTGCGTTGTCGTCTCCACATTGGCATTTCCCTCGCTTCGCTGGTGCAGCCCCTCACTGCGCTCAAGTTTAAGCGCTTCGCAGAAGCTTGACAAGCATTGCCGCTTGTGATAGCTTCGCTTGCGAAGCCGATTCTGAGCTGATCAACGTGCGCAACCAAGTGAACGCGCTGCGCTTGCCTCAGAAGGCCGTTCTCCGCGCCTGCGATAGGATTTTATCATGCTGCGCTTCTTGACGGCCGGCGAATCGCACGGCCCGATCCTGACCGCTATCCTCGATGGCATGCCCGCCAATCTGCCGCTGAGCGCTGATTGGATCAACGCTGAGCTGGCGCGGCGCCAGCAAGGCTATGGGCGCGGCGGACGCATGTCCATCGAGCGCGACCAAGTCCATCTCGGCGGCGGCGTGGTCGCAGGCAAGACCACAGGCGCGCCAATCGCGCTGGTGGTTGAGAACCGCGACTATCGAAACTGGGCAGAAAAAGCGATTCCGCCTATGACTGTGCCGCGTCCCGGTCACGCTGACCTGACTGCAGCGGTCAAGTACGGCTATCGCGAGCTGCGCCTGAGCCTTGAGCGCGCCAGCGCGCGCGAGACAACCATGCGCGTCGCCGTCGGCGCTGTTTGCAAGCGCCTGCTGGCGGAATTCGGGATTCAGGTGCAGGGCTACGTGGTCAGCATCGGCGACGTGGAAGCCGACCTGCCTGATCTGCCCGATAGCGCGGCCTATCAGGCGCGTTTTGCCGCCGCTGAAGCCAGCGACGTGCGCTGCCCTGACGCTGAGGCAGCCGAGCGCATGCGCGACGCCATTCGCGCCGCCATTCAGGCGAAGGATACGCTCGGCGGCGTGATTGAAGTGGTGGCGCTTGGCTTGCCGCCCGGCCTCGGCTCGCATGTGCAGTGGGATCGCAAGCTGGATGGCCGATTGATGGGGGCAGTGGGCAGCGTGCCGTCTGTGAAGGGCGTCGAGATTGGGCGCGCCTTTGCGCTGGCGCGGCTGCGTGGTACAGCAGTCCACGATGAGATCGAGCGCGCCCCAGATGGTAGCTTGCGTCGGCGCACCAACCGCGCTGGCGGCTTGGAAGGCGGCATCACCACTGGCGAGCCGCTCATCGTGCGCGCTGCGCTCAAGCCAATCGCCACCACGCTCACGCCGCTCAACTCTGTGGATTTGGCCAGCGGCGAGCCGCGCCAAATCGACTACGAGCGCAGCGACTTTTGCCAAGTGCCGCGCGGTGTGCCGATCATCGAAGCAATGGTCGCTTTTGTGCTGGCGGATGCGCTGCTGGAGAAGCTTGGCGGCGACTCGCTGGACGAAATGCGCCCGCGCTTTGCTGCGTTGCGCCGCAATCACCTCGCCGACCTGCCGATGGACAATCAAACGTGGCAGTTTAAGTATGAATATGGCTTGAAATGAGCGCGACTGAGCGGCGAGCGCACAACACCTTATCCCGTCGTGCTATCATATCCGTAACGTTCAGAGGTTCATTCGAGCTGAATGGCGAGGGTCAGCATGACCACCAGAATTGTCCCGCGCTACAAGTTGCTGCTGCGCTACAACATCAACCCTGAGACGCACGAAGCCTACTACACGTTCATCATGCAAGAGTTTGTGCCGAGCCTGCAAGCGCTCGGGCTGTACATGTTCCGCGTCTATCACACTGCCTATGGCAAGCATCCGATGCGGCAGCTGGAATTTTTGGCAGAAGACCTAGAGGCGGTACGCCTTGCGCTCAGGAGCAGCACTTGGCAGCGCCTTGAGGAGAAACTGAAGACCTTCGTCTCGGATTACAGCCGCAAGTTGATCAACTTCCGAGACGGCTTCCAGATATGAGCTTGCAGCGCTTGCGCAGCGCGCTGCTGCGGCGCGGCTTGCGCTCCGTGCTGAGCATAGGCGCTGAGGTAGCTGCAGCTGCCACAGCCGAGCGTTTTCAGCAGCGCTTCAATGTGCAACCGCCGCTGACTGTTTATGTGCGCGGCAGTCATCTCTCTGTGCGTGTGCAGCGTGGCGCTGCGCACGAGGTCTTGCTGGAAGCCAACCTGCACGCGCGCTTTGGCTGGGAGTTCATCGCCGATCAAGACGAGGCAGGCGTTTACATCGTGGCGCGGCGCAGGCCGCTAGTCGGCGCGCTCTCATGGGCGACCTTCAACTTGACCTTGCCGCATTACGCGCACCTCGCCCTGCATCTGACGCCGGGCAGTCTGCACCTTGCCCATCTTGAGGGTAGGCTGACCCTGCCTGCGCCAGCGCCATAGTGTTGCGAAGGCGTGAGGCGGGCAGCGTTTGAAATCGCAAAGTCGCTGTACAATCGAGGGCAACACGTTGTGATGCAGAGTGCTTGCCGTGAAGCGACTTATGCACGCTACGCTGCCGCCGATCCTTCTGACTGCAACTCTTGCCACCCCGCTGAGCGGCACACAAGCCGATGAGGGCTGCGCAGGCATCGTCCGCGCAGAGAACTGCAGGCACGGCTTGCCCGCTGTGCGCTATCAACCGCTCTTAGCGCGGATGTTGGCACATCCCAAGCCGAATGGGCCGCTCAGCCAGCCGAGAGGTGTGTCTGCCTCGCCGTTCAGCGGATTGATCTTCGACGTGCCGCCTGCTCATCCTGTTGCGTGGCTCTTGCAGCCCACACAGCCGAGCAGCGCGCCAAATGCGGCGCCCGTGCCGAACGCGCCTGCGCACCGCTTGGCGCACCCGATCCAGCCTGAGAGGCCCGCCGCTGTGAAGGGGCGCCGTGTTTTGGGCTTGCCCGGTGCGCTCCTCATCGCGGCGCGGCCTGAGCGGGACTGAGCGGCGCCGCTCAAGATTGCGGCTTTTCTCGAGAGGGGAGCAAAGTATGTTTTCAAAATGGCTCTTACGCAGTGTGCTTTTACTAGTCCTGATCGTGAGCGTCGGCATAGGCGGCTTGGCGCTGGCGGCGCCGAATCTGCAGACGGATGCCCTGCCGCCGGCCATTCTCAGCTTCACCTCAGATGCGCGCACTATCACAGTTGAGGCGCTGGAGTCAGGCGCGGCGCAAATCGTGCTCTCTTGGCACACGGTCGGGCTGACGGATGATTTCAGCTTGCGGCTGTTCGCATTGGTGCTCAGCGATTGGACGCCGCTGGTTGACCAGGACTTGCCGCCTGTTGGCTCAGCGCGCCTTGTGGTGCAACCATCGCTCGATTTCAGCCCACCGACTTACCGCCTCGCCATCTTCGATAGACAGGGACGGCTGATCAGTCAACAGATCGTGACCTTGCCGTTCGATACCTCGGCGCCTGCGCCGACGCCGCAGATCATCAGCTTTGAGGCAGCGGCAGACGGCGTGGATTTCGTTGAGTTAGGGCAGAATCGGGCGCGCGTGCCGGTCGTTTGGCGCGTGCGCGGTCGCGTGCCGACTTCGAACCTGATCTTCGAGCAACTTCTGCCCGATGGACGCGCTATTTCAGTCGAGTTGCCGCGTCTAAGCCGATGGATCGCCTCGAGCGGTGAGGGCGTGGTGGCCCCGATCCTGCCCAGCAACGACGCACAAGAGATTCGGTTGCGGCTGCGCGTAGTAGACCTAGCAAACGGCACTGTGTACGCTGAGCAGCTCATCAGCCTGCCGATCATTCGCGGCGCGCCCTTGCCGACGGTCGCTGTGCCTGTGGCAACGCTGCCGCCGGTCGTCCTCGCCTCGCCGACGCCCGCTAGCTGAGCGCGCAACGCGCAGGCTGCGCGGCCGCCTTGCGCTCAGAAAAAGCAATCGCAGGCAGGTCAACACGCCTGCGCCGCTCAGCTGCTCAGCAATGTGAACTGTGCCGAAGGTGGGAGTCGAACCCACACGGTTTCCCAAACGAGTTTGAGTCGTTCGCGTCTGCCTATTCCGCCACTTCGGCACTCTTAAGCCCGAGCTATAGTGTACGCCAAACGCGCCGATTCGTCAAGAGCGTGTTATAGTTCGCGCGCCTATCTATGACTATCTTGAAGATGAGCCGATGCTCCTGAATGAGTATCAATGGTCGCGCAATCCGCGCGGCATGCACAACAAAAACGCGCCGATCAAGATGGACGTCGACATCCTGAGTGCATCGGGCATGGGCTGGGCGAAATACACTGCCATCAGCGACGAGTACGTGACCGATATGCGCATCCTGCGCGAGCGCAACATCACGCCGATTGTGCGGCTGTGGCGTCCGCGCTTTGGCGCAGGCGAGCCCGAAGAAAAGCAGCGCTACTACGAAGCGTACATCCAAGCGGGCTGCCAGTGGTTTGAGCTGTACAACGAGCCGAATCTCGACGTTGAATGGCCAGAAGGCGTCCTGCCTGATTACAAGAATATCGAGGGCATCGTCGCGCCGCTGATGACCAACTGGCTGCGCTGGGCAGAATGGATCGTCGAGCGCGGTTGCTATCCCGCCTTCCCTGCGCTCAGCGAGGCAATCGGTCGGCATTATGACGCGATCAGTTGGCTGCGTGCCATGCTGACCTTCTTAGGCGATAAGTACTACGAGCGCTTTCGCGCCGTGGCCGCCAATGGCTTGTGGTGCGCCACGCACCCGTATATCTACAACCACTTCTATCAGGAAGATGGCAGTCCAACGCGCGCGCGCCCGCCTGATCGGCAACGCGCTGATGAAGGCGGCTGGCACTTTGAATATCCTTACGATCCGATCTCGCAGGCGGATAAGCCCGGCGTGACCACGATCTCCGGCCCGCCAAGCGCGCCGAATGGCGATCCAATCGGCCTAATCGGCATGGGCGATGCGTTCATGCGCCTCTTTCGTGAGTGGTTCGGCGGCGGCGCCATCCCAGTGGTCGGCACAGAAGGCGGCATCTATCCCGTGCCGAAGAGCGCAGCCGAGTTTCATCAGCTGGATAAGCGCTATCCCGGCTACAACGCTTTCAGCCATGGCGAAGCGACCGTCGCGATGTTCAATTGGATCGCGACGCAAGCGCCGCCTTGGTTCTTCGGCGTCGCGCTGTGGAAATGGGACGATTACTACGAAACGCCGTACGGCCCATCGTCAGCTGTGATACGCATGAGCCAGACGCCGCCGCTGTTCAAGGATGTGCCGCCGCTTGAGGCGCTGGAAGGGGAAGGCGCCGCAGGCATCCCGCGCGGCTGGGTCGGGCCAGGGCCGATTCACGGCACGCCAGACGTACACTGCGTGCTGATCGGCACAGGCTTCAACGCAGAATCTGTCTCTTATACACATCT
>JAGHYP010000047.1 GCA_017743585.1 Chloroflexota bacterium | reverse complement strand
TCGGTAGCCAGCCGTGCGGCAGCACGATCACCAAGAGCAGCGAGATGAGCGCGACGCCTAAGCCGCCATTCGTGAGCGTCGGCGTCATCTGGAAGCCGGGCCTGAAGACCGTGACGTATGTGGCGGCGATCAGGGCGATCAACGCAATGGCGAGCGGAAAATGCGGGTTGGCAAAGGTGGAGAGCAGCGGAATTGCCTCGAAAAGGTTCAGATCAACGGCGAGCTGCGTCTGCGGCGTCTCAGGCGAGAGCATCAGCGCCAGCCAACCCAAGCCCGAGCCGACTGCCGCGATGCTGAAGAACAAGCGGCGCGGACGCAAGCGATTCCAAATGGTCGAGCCGAGGTGGTAGAGCGCCACAAACATGGCGAAGCTCATGGTCAGGCGCGCTAGGTGGAAGATCATCAGCGTCGAAAGCCCAAGCGCCTTCGCCAAGTGTCCGAGGACCAAATAAAAGCTGTTCAGGAAAAAGCTCGGCGTCGTCTCGGGCGTGTGCGTCAGCGTGGAAAGCCAAGCGCCGCGCAATCCTTGACCAATCTTGGCGATGTACACAGCGCTATCCAACGGCGAGTGCAAAATGCCGACGAAACGATGGGTCGGTTGCGCATTCAAGCTGATGAACGCCCAAAGATAGGGCAGTACAGATGCCGCGACAAGCAGACCGCCGAAGATGGTCACCCAGCGCCACTCTGCGGCAGAGACATTGGTCGCCGCCTGTTGCCGAGGCAGCACGGTAGCCGCGTTGTTGCGTTGCACGCTACGCACCCCCACGTTTCGCGCGTCGCCTTCCCCCCGCCTATGATAGCCCATGATAGTCCATTTGGCACGCGCCTGAGTAACGGACTCGAAACAATCTATCTTGATAACAGCTTTGCGATGCGCCGCAAGCGGCATCGCGCTGGCGGCGTAACAAAAGGCACTTCTGTGAAAGACGCTATGTAAGTGTTGCGCCTATCTTGGATAGAGCGTGCCGTGGTATAAACATATCAACACAGCACTCGAGGAAAGGATAGCGCGTTTGGCAAGGCTTTTCCTAGCAGGCGGCAGCGGTTTCATCGGCTCGGCGTTTGTGCGGCACGCAGTGGCAGCTGGGCATGCTGTGCAGGCGCTATGCCGCTCTGAGCGCAGCGCAGCGGCAGTGCAGGCGCTCGGCGCGCAGCCTGTGATCGGCGATCTGCTGCAGGCGGGAGCTTGGCAAGCGCAAGCCGCTCAAGCGCAGATTGTGCTCCACTTCGCTCAGCCGAAAACCTTCGGCGGGCGCGTCAGCAAGGCGCGCGCCTTGCGCTACGAGGCAGATCGGCAAGTGATGGATCGCAACTTGCTGAGCGCGCTGCAAGGCTCGGCTGTGGAGCGCGTCGTCTACGTCAGCGGCACTAGCTACTACGGTCAGCAGGACCCGCCGCCCAAAGATGAGAGCGCCGAGCCGAATCCGCGCGGCTGGGGGCCTTACATCGTCAAGGCGATACAGCAGCTTGAGACGTTCCGCGCAGCAGGCTTGCCGATCGTGACCGTCTTCCCGTCGTCGGTCTATGGCGCAGGCTCTTGGTATGCAGAAATTCTCGCCTCGCTAAAAGCGGGCAGGACGCAGCTGACATTGGCGCGGCGCGACCCGACGCTCGCCACAGTGCATGTGGAAGATTGCGCACGCGCCATTCTGCACTTGATGGAACATGGCACAATTGGCGAGCGCTACATCATCTGCGATGATCGCCCGCCAAAGTATTCAGAAATTCTGGCGCAAAGCGCCAAGGCGCTCAACGTGCCGTTGAAAACGCGCGCCGTTCCGCTTTGGCTCGGTCGCATCATCGCAGGCCCCGTGGTGACCGACGTTTATGACGCGCACCTCTCCAATGCGCGGCTGCGCAGCACGGGCTTCCGTTTTCAGTTTCCAACAATTGAGCAAGGCATTCCAGATGTTGTGCGCACATGGCTCTCTGCACAAGCGCGCTGAAAAGGAGAATCGCGAATGGCATACTCGCTCAACTTACAAGACCATGTCTCATTTGATATTCAAGCCGCGCCGCCGGAAATTCTCGTGCCAGATGGCCTCGCCTTTCAGTGGATATTGAACGGCAAGGCGTCAGCATTCGTGGCTGCCAATGCTACGCGCCGTGTGGTGGACGCTTGGATAGACAAACAAATCGAGCTCCTCAAGACGTGGGATCCAAATCGCATTGCGTTTGCGCTCATCAGTTTCTCTGCGCCTGATTGTGTGGTAACGCCATATGTGCGCCACAGGCTGAACGACTCAGTCAAGCTCACGGAACACATTAGAGTGCTATCCTGCACAATCATTGCGCGCAGCGCGATTGGAACGCCTGTGATGCTGGTGAGCAACTTCGTGAATAACATCATACGCCGCAACGGCAGCCAGAACATGGTTTTCTACAAGCACGATGACGGCGTGCGCTGGCTGCAGCGGCGCATCGCCGAAGGCGAGTTTGTTAACCGAACTTCAACCGAAAAACTTTAGCTGAATGGCATAATCTGAAGTAGAATTCGCAGCAGCTCTAGCTCGCACGACAATCTTTGCACAATCATCATCAAAAACGCGCTCCACGCGTCTGAGATCAGCGTCTCACAACGTAAGGAAAGATTCAGGGGATGACCAAGCGCATCCTGTACATCGAAGATCGCCCTGATAACCGTGAATTGGTGCGCCGCGTGCTTACGGCGGAAGGCTTCGAAGTGCTTGAGGCGGCCAATGCTGATGACGGCATCAGCCTAGCGGTGCAGCATCTGCCCGACCTGATCCTGATGGATATCAGCATGCCCGGCAAAGATGGACTGACTGCCGCGCAGGAACTTCGGGCGCATCCCGCTCTCAAGCATATTCCGATCGTCGCCTTGACCGCCAACGCGTTGAAAGGCGACCGCGAGCGGACGCTCGAAGCAGGCTGCGATGGATACATTCCGAAACCAATTGACGTGGATAGATTTCCAGCCGAGGTGCTGAACTTCATCGCTAGAGGACGAGCCTCGAGATGAGCCAAGGCGAAGCAGTTCTGGATGACCTGCTGGCGCTCTCGGCGCAGCTCAATCGCCAAGCGTTTGCCCAGCCGCCTGTAGAAGGCTGGCTGGACTCGTTCTTAGCGGTCCTCTGCGAACGCCTTGCCGTTTATGGCGTGCTAGGCGTGCAAATCTCTCAAATCGTCGGCAATATGGCGATGCGCGTGGCAAGCGCGGGGCAGATTCCGAGCGAAGATTCCACGCAGCCTGTGGACGATTCATCGCCGCTGCTGCTCGCCGTGCGCCATCGACAGATCGCTAGCGCGCCCAACGCGCGCATTTATCCGATCCCCATTGGCAATGACGCCATTGGCGCCATTGTTGCCTATCACAAGCCGGCGGAGAGTGACGCAACGCATTCAAGGACTCTCGACGCGCTTCTGACCGCGCTCGCCAATCAGCTCGGGCCTGCGCTTTTGCAGCATCTGAAGGCAGCCGGTCCACAGGCGGGCGGGTTGATGCGCCAAATTGATGTGATGCGCTCGCTTTACGAGGTCACGCGCGACTTCACAAGCGCCACTGAGAGCCACGAAATGCTGGATCGCGCAGCGCGCAGCCTTGTCAAGACGCTGCGCATTGATCACGTCGGCATCGCCCTCTTCGATTACGAGGAAAATGTCGGAACGGTCATCGCTGAATTCCCCGATAGCGGCATGATCGGCTTGCGCATCCCGCTCAATACCCCTCTTGAAGATCGCCTGCTGAAGACCAAAGCGCCTGTCGTCGTGAACAACGTGGACGACGATCCCTTGCTGGGCGATGTTGAGCGCGCCTTGTTTCAAAAGCTGGGCATCAAGTCCATTGCGCTACTGCCGATGATCGTCAGAGGAGAGCTGCTCGGCAGTCTCGGTCTGGATAGCTTTTACGAATATCACACTTTCACGAGCGATGAGGTCGAGGCGGCTGCTATTGTCACCTCGCAGCTGGCGATCGCGGCGCACAACGCGCGGCTGTATGAAGAAATCAAACGGCGCTCCGCACAATTAGAACACATCACAGCGCTCAGTCAGCGCCTCACAAGGACGCTTGATCGCGCGCACATCTTCCAGATCGTTCGCAAAGAGACGCTCAAGCTGATCGATGCCGATTTGATCAGCGTCGCCCTGATCAGCCCGAATGGCGAGACGTTCGATGTCTACCTTCTGACCGACGGCGGCCCGTTGCCTACACAATTCCCTGTAGAGCGCGCAGCGCTGCGCTTCGTCTTCAACACAGGCGAGCCGTTGGTGCTGGACGACATCAGCAGCTCAGAAGAGCCTGACTATCGGCTCTTCGCCAGCTCGCGCATGCGGGCAATCGCCAGCGTGCCGCTTGTGGCGGGCGGTAAGGCCATCGGCGTCTTCTCAGTGCTGCACCGCGAGTCAGGGCGTTACGCGTCGCTCGATATCGCTTTGCTGGCACAAATTGGCTATCAGCTCGCCATCGCGTTGGAGAATGCGCGCCTTTACATGCAGGCGGCGCAGCGCGCTGAGACAGAGCGCCTGATGAATCGGCTCAGCGGCGCGCTACGGGGACAAAGCGACCTGCAGAGCATGCTGCTGAACACGCTTCAAGAGATGGCAGAGGCGCTCTCAGCGCGGCGCGCGCGCGTTCGGCTTGAGGCAGACAAGCGCAGCAGTCACACGGGCTAAACTGAGATAGAGAACTGCTTATGTATCAGCAACTCCTTAGATTTTTCCCGCTCACAGCCTATCCTGAGCCGCTCGCTCGGCGGCGCGCTACTGGAACGTACATCATCAGCGCTGCGACGTTTGTCGGCGCCTTGCTCAGCGCGCTGAGCCTTGCCCCGCAGCTGCTGAGCGGCGACGACTTGCCCGCTCTTCTGCTCATCCTGCGCGGCGCGCTATTAGCAGGCGTTGCGCTGGCTGCCTACATCCTGACTCGGCGCGCGCAGCAGGCGACAGCCGCGCTATTGGTGCTGTTGGCGTGGATCGCGCTGCTGTTCCTATTGGCGTTCTCTGGCGAAATCAGCGCGGAGATCGGTTTTAGCGGCATGTTGGTGAGCATCTCGCTCGGCGCGATGCTGATCGGCGAGCAAGCCGTCTTCTACACGCTGATCGCTGCACTCCTGTACACGCTTCTCGAGCTGGACGCAGCGCCAGGAGACGCGCCTGAGCGCCTGCCTGCGCTGATTGTGATCGGCTTGCCACTCTTGATCGTCCACGCTGGCGTGAATTACGCAATGGCGCGCGACTTGCGCCTTGTCGCGCGGCAGGTCACGGCAAGCGCTCAGGAGCGCAGCGTGCGGCTGGCTAAAGCGGGCGCTGATCTGGTGCAGCGCGCGCTGGGCGTGCGCCTCACGCTTGAGAGCGTCCTGCAAGAGACCGTGCGCTTTGTGCAAGAGAACTTCAGCGATTGTCATGAAGTGCAGCTCTTCCTCGCGGACAAAGAGCGGCGCAACGTCACGCTGGTCGCCACGACGCACGAGGCGGCTCGCGCCAACATCGGCAGCCAACAGATCGGCATTGGCAGCTTGAGCGCGATCGGGCGAGCCACCATCAGCGGGCAGAGCATTCTGGCTCGCGAGGGAGGCGAAGCGCAGCCATACCGTGGCTCTGCTTTTTTGAGCGGCATGCGCGCACAGCTCGCCATTCCGTTGCGCGTGGGCGGCGAGATCATTGGCGCGATTGACCTGCAGAGCCGCAATCCGAGCGCCTTCCCGCCCGAGGACGTGGAAGCGCTTGAGATGCTCGCCAATCAAATTGCGGTGGCAGTGGATAACGCGCGCCTGTTCGCTGAGATGCAAGATAAACTGGACGAAAATCGCCGCCTGTATGAGCGGACCAGCGAGCAGTTGCGCGAGATCGAGCGCTTGAACCGCCAGCTGACAGGCGGCGCTTGGGCAGACTATCTGAGCGGCATGAGCCGGCTGCCATCTTACACCATAGACCTTGTGAACGAGCGGGTTGAAGACGCTGCCGAGCAAACGCCGACGCTCGCTGAGGCAGTCCGCCGCAACCAGCCAGTGTTGCGCACTTCGGCCAATCAAAAGATTTTGGCGCTGCCGATCGCCGTGCGCGGGCAGGTCATCGGCGCTATGGAATTTGAGCTTGCGCCCGATCAGATCGTCAATAACGAGCAACTGGCCGTGCTGCAGCAAGTGCTCGAGCGGCTTGGCCTGGCGCTTGAGAACTTGCGCCTTTTGGAGGAAGCGCAGCGCATGGCACAGCGGGAGAGCATGATCAATGAGATCACAGCGCGGATGCAAGCTGCTACGAGCGTTGAGGCGGTTCTGGCGGCTGCCACACAAAGCCTTGCGGATGCCTTCCAAGCGCCGCGCGTGGCAGTGCGGCTTGGCTTGCCCAGTCAGACATCCAGTCAGATATCCAGTCAGACATCCAGTCAGACATTGAGTGACAACCAGTTGAGCAACGGACGCTGAGAGGAGCGCGCTATGTTGCCGCGGATGATCTTAGCTGAGCTGTTCAACTTGCTGTTCCGGCCGCGCTTTTGGTACGCCAGCAACCTTGAGCAGTTGCGCGCTCGCATCACTTTGTCGCTCGGCGTGCTGTTGGCGGCCGCGGCTCTGATTGCCTTCATCGCTATCTTCGCGCTCAGCGATCGAAGCGCGGCGAGCAACAGCGCGCTGACGCTATCCATGGCGGCGCTGCTCATCCAATTGACCATCATCGGCCTAGTGCATTCAGGGCAGCTGCGGGCAGCTACGCTATCCATGCTGACCTTCTTGGCGCTCTCTGCCGCGCTCGTCGCCTTCCTGAGCGGCGTCGGCGCCAGCAATCTGTTGGTGCTGCTCGCGCCACTGCTGTACGGCAGCTTGGTCTGGTCTTGGAGGGGCGTCCTGACGCTGACTGCGCTGGAGATCATCTGGGTCGGCTTGGTCGGCACCTGGCAGCGTGACCAAGCTTTGCCGTTCTCGGGCTTGGTCAGCATTGCGCCCGATCATGTGCCGCTCCAAACGCTGATCGTCCAAGCGCTCTTGGGCGGACTCGGCGCCTTATGCGCGGCGTGCGCACATGAGCTGCGGCGCAGCCTGCAGAGCGCTAACCGCCTGCTAGGGCAGCTGCACGCGAGCGCTGAGGTAGCGCAATTAGCAGTGACCGCTGCCACGTCATCTGAGCTGATGCAGCGCCTCGCCAACTACATCCGCGACCGTTTTGGCTTCTACCGTGTGCAAATTTTCCTCGTCGATGCCGAGCGCCGCTACGCCAACTTGGTCGCCGGCACGGGCGAGGCAAGCGAAATGATGTTGCGGCGCGGCTATCGCGTGGCGCTCACCTCGCAAGGCGCCGTCGGGCGCGCCTTGCAGAGCGGCGAGCCAGTTGTGGTGGACATCCGCGAGGAGAGCGGCAAGCGGCGCGACGATGAGCCGCCGCCCGACGCGCGATCCGAGATCGCCTTGCCGCTGATCGTGGAAGATCAGGTGCTGGGGGCCCTTGATATCCAGAGCGTGCGCCCGAACGCTTTCCCGAAGGAAGTGATTGAGAGTTTGAGCATCCTAGCGGCGCAAGTTGGCGCAGCCGCTTTCAGCGCGCAGCAAGCTGAAAGCTATCGCACGGCGCTGAGCGATACGCGCCGCATGTTGTTTGAAACAGAGATCAACTTGGCCGAAGCGCGCCGCCTGAATCAGCGCTTGACCGGCCAGGCGTGGGAGGATTACCTCAAGGCGCGCAGTCTGCAAACCGTTGGCTACACGCTTAGCGAGAGCCGAATGCAGCGCGATACAAGCTGGACGCCTGCGCTGGAGCAAGCTGCCCTGCATCGCCGCCCTGTGTTGGCGATGACCGCTGCCAACCGTCAACTGGTGGCAGTGCCTATTGAGCTGCGCGGGCGGAGCATCGGCGCCATTGAAGTTGAGCTGGGCAGTGCCACGCGCCGAACTGAGACCTTGGAGGTGCTCCAAGCGCTGGCGCAGCGCCTTGCCCTGAGCATTGACAACGCGCGGCTCTTTGAGCAAGCGCAGGAATTGGCACGGCGCGAGTTGGAAGTGAACGCGATCAGCACCAATCTTCAGGCGATCAACGATATTGACGGCTTGGCGCGCGCCACGTTGCAAGAGCTCAGCCGTGCTTTGGGTGCTGTGCAAGCCTCAATATACATCGGCATCATGGAAGACGGCGCAGGGCCTGCAACCGACGGCACGTGATGAGCGGAGGATAGAACGATGAGCTTGGTGAGTCTCCTTCGTCTGCGGCGCACATTCGCAAATGTATTTGACAATCAGCAAGCGCGCGTTTTGTACGCAGTTGGCTTGATTATTTTGCTATTTGTTGTCCTCGTAGTATGCATTTCCTTACTTTCGGGGCGCGGGCAATACGATGCTTTCAGAGTCATTGTGTTAGGCTCGCTGGTCAGTGCCGGCCCCTCGCTTTTCCTGCCTATCGTTCTGGTGATATGTGGACTGACGCTATTTTTGCTGCAGCGCGGCGCGTTGAATGCAGCGCGGACTGTGTTCGTGACCGGTGTGCTGCTTGCGATGATCTTGCTGAACTTCTTGGTCGGCGAGAACACGATGCAGGGCCGCGTGCTTCTGGGCTACGCTGTGCCAATTGTGGCGGCGGGCGTCCTGATGGGGCGCACAGGCACGCTGATCGTGACGGCGACAGTGCTTGCCGCAATTTTGACGCAAGCGCTTGCTATCGCCCTCGGCATTCTCAATTATCCGCCAACGGAGCCAACGCCTGCCTACCTTCCGTTCGTTTTCGCCGTCTTCGCAGTCTCAGGCATCATGCTCTACGTCTTCAGCGGTAGCCTGCGCAGCCTGCTGCGGACCACCTTGAATTTAGAGAGCGAGCTGCGCGGGGTCGTAGCGCTCAGTCGCCTTGTCGGCAAAGGCGCTACGGTTGAGGCGCTGTTAAACGAGACCGTTACCCTGCTGCACGAAAAACTGGGCTACGATCACGTCCGAATCTTCCTTGTGGAAGAGCGCAGCGGCGTGCTGAGCCTTGCTGCCAGCACAGGCAGCGCAGGCGTGCAGCTGCGCCTGCCGCCGGACAGCCCAAGCGCGATTGCCGAGGCAGTGCGCACAGGAAAAACGCAACACATCACCGCGGAGTCTCTAGCGGCGCGCCGCGCTGAGCTTGTGCCGGCGGCGCGCGCTGAATTGGTCGTGCCGCTGCGCGTTGGCGATGAGTCAATCGGCGCGCTGGACTTGCAAAGCGCTAGCGATAGCGCTTTCTTGCCGCGCGAGATCGAAGCGCTGGAGACTTTGGCGACTCAATTGGCGCTCGCCATTCGCAACGTCCGCTTGCAAGCGGCGTTGCAGCTAGCGAATCGCACTCAGCAAGACCTGATCGAGCAGGTGCGGATTGCTAACCGCGAGATCGAACGCCTGAACCAAGAAGTGAGCGGGCGCGCTTGGCAGCTCTACTTGCAAAGTCGCTCGGAGAAAGCAATCAGCCTTGAATGGGACGGCAACGTGATCACGCCTAGCAAGCGACCTATCCGTCCGCTTGCGCGCGGCACGCATGGCTACGCGCCTTACGTGGAGATGCGCGAAGGCGCGCAATACCTCGTCGTGCCGATTGTCTCGCGCGGGCAGGCGCTTGGCGTCATGGAATTTCGCGCGCCCGATGGCCAGCTCTGGGATGAGCGCAGCCTTGAGCTGGCGCGCGCCATCGTGCAGCGGCTCGCGCTCTCACTGGATAACCTGCGGCTTTACGATCAGGCGCAGACTGCGATCATGCGCGAGCAGGTCGCCAATCGGGTGGCGACGCTTCTGCAAGCGAAAAGCGACGTGGATACACTGGTAGCCACGGCAGTGGACGCTTTCCAGCAGGCGCTTGGCGCTATGCAGACCAGTGTCCGGCTCGGCTTGCCGCCTAGCCCCGCACCCAATGCGTCCCTGAGCGACGGACGCCCTGAGGCAGGAGCGGACTCATGAAGCCCGTGCATCTTCTTTTCTCGCTGCCCTTGCGCTGGAAACTTTTAGGCGGCTTGCTGATCGTAGCGATGCTCGTCATCGGCTTGGCGATCTTTGCAGTCGGGCGGTACGTGCGCGATGTGCAACCCATCAGCGATGTGCTGGTCGAATCGCTCGTCCGAGAGCGCAGCACGATTTTGCAAGCCGTGATTAGTGCCATCACCGCCAATTTGCGCGGTCTTTTGGATGATCCAGCCCTGCAAGATGCCTATGCGCTTTTGGCGGCAGGCAGCGGCAACACATACGCAGCGCAGCGGCAGCTGGAGCGCGCTTTTCAGAACATGCTCGATAACCATCCCGGCTATCGGCAGGTGCGCTTTGTCGCGATTGGCGGGCGCACCTTGGTCGCTGTGCCAACTCAGCCGCAACTGGACGAGACCGAGCAAGAATACTTCAAATCGCTTCAGCGTAACCTGACCTTCAACGGCGTGTTCACAAGCGCAATTGCGCGCCGCGGCAACGATTTTGAGATTGACTTCGCCGCAATTGTCCGCCGCAGCGGTCGTCCGATTGGCTACCTCGTCCTGAGCGTTGACCCAACGGGCAGGAGCACGCCCGCTCAACCCAGCATCCTGACGGCGCTGCGCCCTTTGAATGTGCCAGCGGGCGTCATCGGCTTTTACTTGATCCGATCTGACGGACAAATTGACACCATCAGCGAAGCAGTCGCTGGGCAATCTTATGAGCAGCGCGCGCGTGCGCAGCGCCTGGCCGCTCAGCCATTTACAGCGCCGATCAACTACGTCAGCCCTGTCACCAATCGCCTTGTGCGCGGCTTTGCTGTGCCAGTGTATGGCATGGATCGCATTCTCGTGGCCGAGGCACAGGTGTTGTTAGCAGCGCGCGCTGACGAAGCGGGTCGCTTTCTAGTTGAGTTCGGCGCGCTAGGCGCGGCAGTGTTGGGCGCGATCGCGCTCCTCGCACTGTACCTCGATTGGTCAGTGACGCGCCCGCTGCGCCGTATCATCCAGGCTGCGCAAAGAGCGGCGCAGAGGCGCGACATTCCTGAATTATCTATCCAACAAACTGATGAGATCGGCACGCTCGCCTCGGCCTTACCTGCGCTAGGCAGCCTTTCGCGCCAAGATACGCAGGCGCTTGAAGAGCGCCTTGCGCAGCGCACGCGCGAGGTCGAACTAATGCGCGCCATCGGACGGCAGCTCTTCAGCCTGCGCGACACTGAGAGCTTGCTACAACGCGTGGCCGAGCTGATCTGCCAGACCTTTGCCGAAATTGACCACGTACACATCTTCTCGCTTGACGCGCCCTCTCAGACGCTTCTGTTACGCGTGGCGAAGGCGCAACACGGCGATCCGCCTTTGTCGCGCGGCTACCGCATCCGCGCCTCACAACGCACTGTGATCGGGCGCGCCGTCCAAAGCGGGCAGCCAGTGCTGCAGCTCTTCGACGAGAGCGCGCCTAACGAGCTGTTACCGCGCACGCGCGCCGAGCTTGCCCTGCCCTTGCCTCTGCGTGAAGGTCTGTTCGGCGTGCTGGACCTGCACAGCAACCGCGCCGAGACCTTCGGCGATGCCGAGATTGCGCTCTTCCAAGCCATTGCCGATCAAATCGCAGTGGTCATCACCAATGCGCAGCTCTTCGAGGAATTGCAAGCGCGCCTCGCTGAGATCGAGAGCCTGAATCAGCGCGCGCTGGGCGAGGTGTGGCGCGGCTACGAAGTGGCGCGGCGGCGCGCCATGCCGCGTCGCGGCTTCACAGCGCCCGAACACGACTCGCAATGGAGCGAATTGCAGCTGCGCGCTTACTACTCAGGCGAATTACAGGAGCGGATCGACGAAGAGACAGTGACTTTTGCCTTACCTGTGGAGCTTCGCGGGCAGCGCTTTGGCGCTGTTGAGTGGACAGTGCCGCGCGCGATGTACAATGAGAACATGCGGCTTTTGGCGCGTGAGCTGGCAGCGCGCCTTGCCGTCAGCGCTGATAACACACGGCTGCTCGAGCGATTGCAGCGGCTGGCTGAGCGCGAACGCCTTGTCAACACCATCTCCGACCGCCTGAGCCGCCAGACGCGCGTTGAGCAAGTGCTTCAGGTTGCCGCCCGCGAGCTGGGGCAAGCATTGCGCTTGCCGCAGGCTTTCATTCAGCTCGACATGAAAGCGCTACTAGAGCCTGATCGAGAACCTGATCAAGAGTCCGAAAAGCGCCATGAGGGGAAATTAGAATGAACACGACGCCAAGCTTCAATCCGCTGCGCCTTTGGCAGCGCCTTTCGGTAGCCGCCAAGCTGCTTTTGCCACTTGTGGCGGTCCTCATGACGATTCTATTGATTTTTGCTTTCGTGGCGGCGCCCGCGCTCAACAACTTTGTGCGCGATAACGTACGGCTCGGCTTCAACGCGGAACAAGAGCGCATCGCAGGGCGCTTCGAGCAGTTCTTCAGCGCTGCCAAAAGCGCGCTGAGCGAACTCGCTGCCAGCGCCGAGCTAGCAGAGCTTGCGCGTCTGCTCGCCGCGAACGACACAGCACGTCTTAATTCGCAGCGCATTGTCTTCTCATCGCGCGTGGCAAATACACTCTCAGCGACAGCAGCGCCTTTCGCCAACATACGCTTCGTCAGGGTAAACGGCGATCAGATTGTGAACGTCCGCTTGAGCAGCGTCGGCACAGACGTCTCGCCGTTCTTCCTCCTGTCCAATCCGCCGCCTAGCGAGCGCGGACAGGCCTACTTGAACGAGATTCTGACGCTGCCTCAAGGGCGGTACTACATCTCGGATTATGCCTTGCGCCAAGCAGCTGTGGTGCGCGGCGGCAGCGCGCGGCTTTCCTTCCAGCTCGGCACGCCGATCTACAGCGGCAATATCTTGGTCGGCGCGCTGATCGGCGACTTGCGCCCTGAGATCAGCCTGACCGAAATTTTGCAGCCGAACCGCAACACGATCTTCGAGTTCACTGCTGCGCTGCTCGATCAACGCGGCAATTTGATCGCCGTGGCAAGCCGCACCGCCGAGACGCCTGTGCGCCTGATCGGCAGCCCGAACTTCCAAGCGCCCGATCTGCCGCCTCAGGTCTTTGAAGCGCCTGTGCAAGAGTTGATAGAGATCGGCGAGCGCAGCTACCTGACCTTTAGCATCAGCACGCCTGCCAACGCGGATATCGCTAACAGCCGATGGCTGGTGGTCATCAGCAAAATCGGTCAGGAAACTGAGCTGACGAACCTGCTCGGGCTCGCGCGCGATCTCGTTTTGCGAACAGGACTTCTGTTCGCAGCCATGCTGCTGCTCTTCGGCGCTGTGGTGCAAGGGGTTGTGCGTCCGCTGCGCCGCTTGAGCCGCTCAGCGCAGCTAATGGCGCAAGGCGATTTCAGCATCCGCGTAGATGTGCGCAGCCAAGATGAGATCGGGCAGTTGGCGCAAGCGCTCAACCGCCTCTCAGCGCAGCTCAGTGAGACGCTCAACACGCTTGAGAGCCGTGTGCGCGAGCGCACGCGCAACCTCGAGATCGCCGCCGAGATCGGGCGCGAGGCGACGCGCCTGCGCGACATCGATCAGCTGCTTCAATACGCCGTGGACGCCATTCGCGATCGCTTCAACCTCTACCACGCGCAAATCTTCTTCGTGGATGACGCTAACGAATACGCTGTGTTGGTCGTCAGCACAGGCGAAGTAGGGCGCGAGCTGTTGGCGCGCAAGCACAAGCTGGCGGTCGGCTCTAGCTCAATCGTCGGGCAGGCTACTGCGCAGCGGCGCACGTTCATCACGCTGGATACGCAACGATCCGAAGTGCCGCACCACTTTAACCCGCTGCTGCCGCTCACGCGCTCCGAGATGGCAGTGCCGCTGC